>JAGVMY010000019.1 GCA_020053565.1 Thermodesulfovibrionales bacterium | reverse complement strand
AGTAAGTTCCTCATAGTATGAAATCCTCTCAATGGCTTCAAGGAATGTCTTCATGTTGATCTTGAGCCATTCCCAATCTTGAGGTGTAAGGTCAAGGAGTTTTACATCCCTCTCGCTAAAGCTCTGTAGTGGACCTCTGAAATATATTGTTCCACCGACCATCCCCACACATGGACGATAACCAAGAATATTTTTCGGGTTTCGCGGGTTTACACCACACACAACTGCAACTCCACCAGCCTTGAACTCTGCAAATGAGTCTCCAACATCCCTGAAATACCACGATTGTGGAGGATCAAATCGTGGGTTGTGTTTTGTCATTGTGTCACACCGGGCGCCACCACTCCCCTGAATGTAGAGAACTCCCTGTGCTGCGGCATTAAAGGCGCCGTTGGTCACATCCCCTAATACAGTTATTTTTGCACCACAATTGAGCCAACCAACATCGTCAGAGGCACTCCCATTTACGATAATCTCTGTGCCGAACATCCCCATACTCGCAAGTCTCTGACCAACAGGGCCTTCTACGGTTATCCTGACAGACTCTTCCCTTCCACCTGAGGCAGACCTTGGCCAGATGCGACCACCAATGCCATGCTGTCCATCAGCAATTATATGAAGCTCTCTTGCACCATCCTGAACAGCCTGTTGAATTTGTTCTTCAAGAACTCGCGAAGATACTCTTTTACCATTTACATTGCTGTATATGGTAACAACGTTAGCTTGAAGTTCTGTTCCAGTAATCCCCCCTCGCCCCCCTTTACTAAAGGGGGGTAAGGGGGGATTTTTCTTCTGATTCATGACATCTGCTTTTTTCTTAGCATGCATAGCTAATTTCCAACCTCTCTGCCATAGCTTTATCATCTATACTTAACCCATCAGACATACCGATGGGCAGCTCTGTGCTCCTCCCCATAGGTGCAAATATTTTCTTTAACTCTACATTTGCAGATTTGAAGACCTCTACCACGCGTTCAGCAACCTTATCAGAATCGAGCCTTCTATACAGTTTTGGGTCCTGTGTTGTGATTCCTCTTGGACATCTGCCTGTATTGCAGAGGTTGCAACGATTATACTCATCACCAAAGCAGTTGGCTGCTGCCTGCATGATGTATTTTCCGATAGAAACTGCTGATGCACCGAGCATGATAAGAGCTGCAGTATTCGCTGCTAAATTGCCTTTTTTCGCAATACCACCTGCAGCAATGAGGGGCAACTCATTCTGTTTCCCCTGTTTTACAAGGTCGAGATAGCATTCCCGAATGTTTGATGCGATTGGGTGACCCATCTTATCCATGGACACATTGTATGCAGCACCTGTCCCTCCATCCTCACCATCAATAGAAAGTGCAGATGCATAAGGGTTTCTTGCAAGGTTATTTAAAACTGCCCGTGCCGTCTTTGTACCGGATATCTTGGGATAGACAGGAACCCTGAATCCCCATGCCATAGACATAGACTGGATCATCTTTGCCACAGCCTCCTCAATGGAGTATTTAGTCTGATGAGTTGGAGGTGATGCGAGGTCAATAAACTGTGGCACACCACGAATGCTCGCGATGAGTTTGAGAACCTTCTGTGCCATCAACAGCCCGCCATCACCAGGCTTTGCACCCTGACCATATTTAATCTCAATAGCTGCAGGGTCTTCTCTCATGTAAGGCAGGGCATGTATAATCTCATCCCATCCAAAATATCCAGAAGCTATCTGGATGATGAAATACTTTAAATACTTTGATTTTAATAACCGCGGCGGTACCCCGCCCTCTCCTGTACACATCACAACTGGTAACCCTTCAACTTCATTGAGATATGAAACACCCATAGCAAGTCCTTCCCACATAGGGGGTGAAAGAGCCCCTACTGACATGCTGCCAATCATTATCGGAAATATTTCACGCACAGGTGGAATGAAGGTATCGCTCATCTTATCAACCATAAGTTTGCCATTACTCTTTTTTAATGGAAGATCCTCTGGAGGTAAAATCCTTCCCAGGAGTGTCCTCACGTGAAACTCATGTCTGCCTGCGTCTAAGGCAGGGTCTGTGAGCATTGATATTCTTGTAAATTTCAGTCTATCCAGTGTTGATATGGATGGATCGTTTCTTCTCCCTCCCCTTTTATATCCTTCTCCACCTTTGTTTTTATAATGGAGAAATTTATTCTGGGGATTATATTCTGGTTCTATTGCTTCATTAGGACAAACAAGTGTACAGGCCCCACAGCCTGTACAATACCTATCCATATCTGTGACCTGTTCGACAATAGGGACAATTTTCCTTACTACTACAGGCGTTGGTAAAGCCCCTTCGGACTGAACAATTCTCTGAATCTTTACAGTTGGTTCTATAGCCTTAACCGGACATACGGCAGTGCAACTGCCGCACCTCTTACATCTGTCATCACGCCAGCGTATGATATAGGGAAACTCTCTTAGTGAGAGTTGATGATTGTGGTCCAACCTTGGAACGTTGATTAGATAATCTACGTTCCTTGTAGCTGGTTCCATACCCTTACCTCCTCGGCCTGAGGTGTAACCATCACCATGTCATATTTCATGGGAAATATGTCTTCAGATTTATTCCGTTCGGGAATCGCCCTATCAAGCCCACATTCTTCAGATAACAATGCATATTTACCTCTTACACCACCAACTACTCCGGGCCTCAGTTTTTTTGAGTCGTGTACCATAAAACATGTACCTTCGGGAGTAAATCCAATCACCACGTTCGGCCCGTCTATGCAGAGAGGTCGTAACGAATGCTTCAGGAGCTTGAGAGCTTCTTTGTCTTCCCTCATCTCGAGCTCTGAAGCTTTAAGCGGTGTAATGACATCTTTATAATATGTAAGGGGCAATCCCAGCTGCCTTACTGTATAATGAAGAGTATGGGTAAAAACCTCGCTGTCGCTGTTATACCCAAGGTATCCAGGAAAACCCCTACTCATCAAAAATTCTCTTATGGGAACAAATGCAGTATTTTCTCCATTTGTCATTGAACAATACCCCTGGATGAAAAAAGGGTGGCAGGCATAGAGATATATGACATAATTGGTATTCTGTCTCCCCTGTGCAAATATAATTTTTGCTTTAATCGTGTTTTTGTCGAGACCAAAAAACTCATACACCTGAAGAGGATCTCCAACCTCTTTTAAGGTAATGACATCTGGATAGAATGAAAATACAAACATCGACCCATCTGATTCGCCAATCTTCCTGAGTGAAAGTCGTATATTCATGAGGAGGTCTTCCTTCTCATGCATTGATTTATTCCTGTAGGATTCCGGATAATCATATATCCTTGCAAAATAGTAATCACGGCGCATTATACCCTTTAAATGTTTTATCTTTGGTGTCCATATATCTTTAAGTGTGAAGCCTGCCTTGTGCATGAATTCATTCAGCATTTGCACACCTTTCTTAGAGCATATCCCTGAGAGTATCGGATATCCTTTTAGCTCCTCAAATTCACCTCCGAGGTCTCTCAGTGTCAGGCCGAGACCAGAACCGTCATGACCTTCCTTCATTGTCTCAAGCGCAAGAATATTTTCTACTGGTGAGAAATATTCATTTGATGTTATCGCAACTAATCTGCACATGTTGTTTATCTCAAATTATCAGCAATCTGCCTTGATGAGATTCTTTTAAGAAGTGTCTTATCTCTTTCATCCTTGAACACCTATGATATCATTATCGTATAACGGTAACCGTTTGCCGTATAGATTCATAGTATTACTATTCTACATTTTTGTCAACATCAATAACAAATTTGTAATCCGTCAATAAAATTCAAGATAGTTCAGGCTTATCTCTGTGAAATCTTCCTGGGACCTTTTTTGACTTACCTTTCAGGATGTTATAACATAATTGAAATTTCGGGGGCTTTTCATGCCGATCTATGAATATATATGCAAAAATTGTAATCACAGTTTCTCTGTATTACAAAAGGCAGTTTCTACAGAAAAAGATACCATGTGTCCAAAATGCGGATCATTATGATATAAAGAAAAATTTCTCTGTATTTAGTTGTGTTTCTCCGGGAAAAATCCTTTCAACTTCCTCTCCAACATCGAATTTCAGTGGCGGAGGTTGAAGAATCTCCTCCTGCTGAACCGTGAGTTCAAGAAAAGGACAAGATAACCCTCTATTACACCATTTTTATTATTTTCTAGTGACCTGTTAAGACATTGACAGGGTAATCATTAAATTGGTAGAATTATATTTAATTTTCAGACAGAGGGGAGGGGTATATGAATGCCCTTTGTAAGGGTTCGTGAGAGCGAGTCTTTTGAAATCGCACTGAAAAAGTTTAAAAAACAGTGTGAAAAAGAAGGAATACTTTCTGAAATAAAGAAAAGGGAGCACTACGAGAAACCAAGTGTAAAAAGGAAAAAAAAGGCTCTTGCTGCACTTGCTGCCCGTAAAAAAGCTCTTAAGAGAGTAAAGTGGGCGGTAAGGTAATGTCCCTTCTGCAGAAATTTGACGATGAGTTAAAGGTAGCTATAAAGACATCGGACAAACTGAAGGTTTCTGTCTTAAGGATGGCAAAGGCAGCCCTTAAGAACAGGCAGATAGAGAAAAGGGGTGAATTGTCCGAAGATGAAATACTCTCTGTCATCTCTATGCTCTCTAAACAGAGAAGGGAGTCAATCGAACAGTTTTCAAAGGGAGGAAGAGATGACCTTGCCGATAAAGAAAGACATGAACTCGAAATACTCCAATCATATATGCCAAGTCAACTCACCCCGGAAGAACTTGACAGAATAATCGTCGAGACAATAAAAGAATCTTCTGCACAAGGCATAAAAGACATAGGTAATGTAATGCGCCTCCTTATGCCTCGTGTAAAAGGCGCTGCGGATGGAAAGGTTGTCAATCAGCGCGTAAAGGAACTTTTGGAAAAGATATGAAACTGCAAGATATTTACAAAAAGGCTATAGAAATTGGCCTCGAGAATGATCCTCGTGGCAAGGATGCTGCCATGAAAGATCTGTTACGCAGGAAAAAAGAGTTTGATGAACTTAAACCTGACGAGAGAGAGTTTTTTGACACAGAATCCCTCCAGAACCCTTATTCTGATTCAAGAATTCTCTACGGCACAGGTGAAGAGGAGATTAAAAATATCCTCGTCGGTATTGATATTGAAGTTGGGGAAATACTCCTTGCTGATAACCTCATGTCAAAGGGCAGGCGTATTGATCTCCTTCTCTCACACCATCCTGAAGGAAGAGCATACGCAAACCTTTACAGTGTGTTGCAAATGCAGTCTGATATTTTGAACAGATTTGGCGTCCCTATTAATATTGCGGAAGGACTCATGGATGTGAGGATAAAGGAAGTAGAGCGAAGATTGATGCCTGCTAACCATACAAGGGCAGTTGATGCAGCAAGGCTTCTCAATATTCCTTTTCTCTGTCTTCATACACCTGCTGACAACATGGTTGCAAGTTATCTCCAGCGGCTGTTCGATGAAAAGAAGCCCTATCTTGTCGCAGATGTGCTCGACATACTTAAGGGTATTCCTGAATACAAAGATGCAGGTCTTCATAGCGTTGGCCCCAAAATTACTCTTGGCCAGAAGAATAGAAAAACAGGAAAAATTTTTGTAGATATGACCGGCGGTACAGAGGGAGCAAAGGACATATTCGAAAGCCTTACCACAAGCGGAGTAAGCACAATAGTAGCAATGCACCTCAGCGAGGACCATCGTAAAGAGGCAGAAAAAAACCATTTGAATGTCGTCATCGCCGGACATATTTCAAGCGATACACTCGGACTGAACTTACTCATCGATGGACTCACTAAAGGTGAATCAATAGAAATTCTTGATTGCTCCGGCTTCAGAAGATTCAGCAGGTCGGAATCGACTCGTAACTGAGCTTAATGAAAGCTGACAGACTCCTTGAAGAAATAAAGTCTAAAATAGACATTGTTGAGTTTATATCTGATTATGTCAACTTAAAGAAAACAGGCCAGAACTACAAAGCGCTCTGTCCTTTCCATTCTGAAAAAACCCCGTCATTTATGGTCAGCCAATCCAAGCAGATATTTCACTGTTTTGGATGTGGAATTGGAGGCGATGTCGTAAGCTTTTTGATGAAACACGAAAACCTCTCATTCGGTGAAGCATTACGGCATATTGCAAATAAAGCTGGCATTAAGGTAACAGATTTCACGGTGAGCAAAGATTTTTATGAAAAGCGCGATAAGATACTCCTTGTAAACAAAGAGGCAATGAATTTTTTTGTAAAAACCCTTAATGGTTCAGAAACAGCGAGTGTATATCTCAAGAAAAGGGGTATTCACGAGGAGTCCATTCAGAGATTTTGCATAGGTTATGCACCTGATGAAAGGGATGGTCTTTGTAAGTATCTGAAGAAGACAGGCTTCAGCGATTCTCTTATCAAAGATGCAGGGCTTGCTCTGTCTGATGAAAGAGGTTACAGAGATGTATTCAGGAAACGTATCATCTTCCCCATATTTAATTATCAGAATGATGTGATTGCCTTTGGTGGAAGGGTTATGGATAATTCTCTCCCTAAATACCTTAATACTCCTGAGACAGAGGTATTCAAGAAAGGTGAGGCACTCTTTGCCTTGAATCTCGCAAAAGAAGAGATACGGAAAAAAGGTTATGCCATTATTGTTGAGGGTTATCTTGATGCGATAGTATGCCACCAATATGGTTTCAAAAACACAGTTGCACCATTGGGCACAGCCTTAACGTCGAGTCACTCTGAACAAAAGCATCAGCTTTCTACAGACAGCCATTTACAGAGGCTTAATAAACAGCACTTGCAGTGGCTCAAACCACTCACCGGAAAAGTAGTAATCGTTTTTGATAGTGATGAAGCAGGTGTTGCTGCTGCAAAAAGGTCTCTGGCAATCCTTTCTGAATGTGACTTCAGAATAAAAATCTCACTCCTTCCTAAAGGTGAAGATCCTGATAGTTTTTTAAGAAAAAATGGCGAACAGCAGTTTAATAAATTGCTTTCCAGTGCTCTGTCTATTATAGAGTTCCTCCAGACTACGTCAAGGGGAGATAGAATAGATACTGTAAAAGATGCTCTTGGAATAATTGCAGCCACAACGGATTTGATTTTAGCTGAAGAACTCCTCAGTGAACTTGCTGACAGATTGAGGATACATGAATCAGTTCTCAGAAGTGAACTCAAAAAGATAAAGAAAAAGACTGGTCCCCATAAATTGGAAGGACTCAAGATAGATAAGACAATAAAGAGTAGAGAGGAGTATCTTCTCTTAAGCGCGATTATTGCATCTCCTGAAAAAGCAGATGATATACTCTCACGATTAGATATTGAAGATTTGAGAGAAAATACAATAAAGTCTCTCTTTAAGAAAATTAAGGCACTTGTAAGTAAATGTAATTTAAGTTCCCTTCTCGATGCGGCAGATGATTCGGAAAGGGTCATAATTACTGCTCTCTCTCTCAAACCCGGATTTGATTTAGAACATATTGACAGAAACATTGATGATTGTCTGCATACACTCTTGCAGAAAAAATTTGAAGAGAAAGTAAGACATGCGGAAGAATCTGGTGATATTGCTCTTCTGAATTTACTGCTGAAAGAAAAACGTAGTCTTATGAAAAGGGTTATTCCATGAAAGACTATTTTGATTATTTTGATTACTTCGATGAATATGATGATGAGAGATACGCCAAGTATATAAATAATGAAGTGGAGAGCATCACCAAGGAAGAAAGAGACCATAGTTTTACAGAAGACAAGAAAGACCCCATACGTTTCTACCTGAAAGAAATGGGAAACATGTTACCACTTACACGGGAAGGCGAGATCGAGATTGCCATAAAAATAGAAGATGGAATGGAGAAGGTTCATAAAGCAATATTTTCACTTCCCTTTGCACTAAGGAAACTTATCACCTTGGGCAAGATGGTCAGAAGCGGAGAGGCTCCTTTTACAGAGATTGTTCAGAATGGAGAAGAATACTCAGAAGAAGAATTATTACTCGAAAGAAAACAATTTTATGATATTGCAGAAAAAATTGGCAACCTTTACCAGAAAAGAAATGTATATCTCCAAAAATTGAAAGAGACTCCTCCTATCAAACCACGCAAAACTCTTAAAAGAGCTCCGCATAAGGAGGATACAAATCCCACTCAGACACTCATTAATACTCTCGAAAAAAACAGGTACCAGATACATGAAAAAATACGTGAACTCAGGTTAAAAGAGTATATCATCACTGCATTCTCTGATGAACTGAAACAGTCAGTAATAGAAATAGACGACCTGCAGAAGAAAATTGCAGCCATAAGAAAAAGGATAAGATATTCAAGATCTGATATGAATAAAGAATGTCAGTTGTACAAAAAAGAAATTAAAAAAATAGAAACATTATTTGGTCTAAAGTTCGCTGGAATGAAGAAGGCTGTTAAGGTACTTTTGGATGGGGAAAGAGAAGTACATAAAGCAAAAAAGACGATGATAGAATCTAATTTACGCCTCGTAATCAGCATTGCAAAAAGATATTTCAGTAAAGGGTTGAGTTTTTCGGATCTCATCCAGGAAGGAAACATCGGGCTCATGAAAGCTGTTGATAAATTCGAGTACAGGCGCGGATACAAGTTCAGTACCTATGCAACCTGGTGGATTAAGCAGGCAATAACAAGGGCAATTGCTGACCAGTCAAGGACAATAAGGATACCAGTGCACATGGTGGAAACGTGCAATAAAATAACCAAGGCAACAAGGGAATTTGTCCAGGAACAGGGCAAAGAGCCTGCTGTTGATGAAATTGCTGAAAGATTGAAGATTCCCGTGGAAAAGATAAAGGGAATACTCAAAATCTCAAGAAATCCTATATCTCTTGAAACCCCGATCGGGAAAGAAGAGGATAGCTATCTTAGAGATTTTATAGAAGATAAAGCGATGGTATCCCCACTTGATGCTGCGATACGGGTTGAAATGAAAAAGCAGATTGACAAGATTTTATGCTCTCTCTCTCCCAAGGAAGAGAAAATAATAAGAAGGCGATTTGGTATTGGCAAAGATATCCCCCATACACTTGAAGAGGTTGGAACGGAATTTGATGTTACACGCGAGAGGATAAGACAGATAGAAGCCAAGGCAATAAGAAAACTCAAGCACCCTTCCAGAAGTAAATGGCTCAGGACATTTGTTGAAAGCCGCCACTAAGATTATATGCTTTACTTCTCTTTCTTTTTATGGCTTCTCCTGAGCTCTTCAGACATTGCTTTAATCTCTGTTAAGTCTCTCTGCATTTCGCTCCAGCCATACCACAGCGCATAGTCAGGGTTAGCATGAAATGTGCCCTGGAATGTTCTCATCCTGTGCTTGAGAAACATCAAAAAGAGTTTCTGTTCAATAACCGTTGGTGCATCATGAAAGGTGAGCAGGTCAGGAAATGGATAGGCGTAATTCTTTGGCTTTGCAAGTATGCCATCCTTGTATAAGGCGGCAACAATTCGAAGTCCTTCCGCCATCAAACGATCCGATTCTCTGATCATCTGATCGCCCTTTTCGAGCTCACCCTTTGCAAAATTAAAAGAATGGCATTTATTACACGTTCTTAACATCTTCTCACGTTCGTTTTTCCAATCTTCCTGAGTCAATCGTACAACATCTGCAGCTTTTACTACTTCAAGTCGTGCTGTTGGTTTTCCATCCGTGTCAAGGACACCAAGACCTTGAAGAATTGTGGCCCGGTCAGAGGCCCACTGCTTGTCTTCAGGCATTGGAAGCCTCACAGCGAGAAATCCCCATGCTGTCCTCACAGCATGATTTCCTTCCTGCATATGGCAGGTCTGACAGGTCGGTGCCGCAACTGTTTCAGGGAGAATTTTACTCTGTTTCAGTAAATACCTGACTCCGTGTTTGGAAGATGAATACATCTCCCATTGAGGGTGGTCAAATCCCATATGGCAGGTTTGGCAGGCCTGTGGCTGACTTGCCTCCTTAACGGAGAAGGTATGCCTTGTATGGCAAGCATCGCATGAAGCAACACCAAATCCTGCACCACCTTTTTTCAACTCTTGTATCTCAGCCCCAGTCTTCAGTCCGATTTTGTGGCAACCACCGCAACCTTTCATCCCTTCCATCAGGGCCATCGGCTGCCAGTGTGCTGTTGGCATAGCTTTCATTGCAGCCCATGCGACGGCGTGTTTCCCACCCTTGAATTGTTGTACCTGCGTTCCATGGCAAATTGCACATGTTTCCGGCGTTGGAATTCGGACATTCGCTATATCTTGAGCAGATTTATGTTGATCGCTATGGCATGTTGAACATTCAATCCCGTTTTGGCTGTGCTTGCTCAGTTGCCAATCGGAGATAATTTGAGGATTAATTTTCTTATGGCAATCAACACACGCCTGGGCTGAAACAATAGAAGCAAAAATTAAACTCGCCAGACAAATGATAAGAACTCTGTATTTCATAATTCATCTCCTTTGCTTAAAAAGTTCTTTTTCGGGAGCATAGCAAATGATTAAATTAACTATACTTCATTATAAATTATACATGGGAACTCTTCAATATCACCCCAATCTCTTCTTAAACCTCAATGAGCTTATTGTGATCACTCCCACACCTAACACTAACAGTGCACCCATCTGGGGCCAGAGTGTTTCTATGCCGACACCTTTCAAAAATATTCCTCTGATTATTACGAGGAAATATCTGAGTGGATTTAAATAAGTCCCATATTGTATGACCTCCGGCATATTTTCTATTGGAAACATGAAGCCGGAAAGCAACACGGCAGGAGAAAAGAAGAGAAATGTTGCCATCAGGGCCTGTTGTTGTGTCTTTGATATCGTTGATATGAAAAGCCCTATGCCCAGAACTGATAAAAGATACGTCGCCGTGCATAAGAACAGAAGCGGCAATGAACCTCTTATAGGAATATTAAACCAGAATAAGGCGACTACAGTCACAAGAATCATGTCAAAGAAACCTATGATACCAAAAGGGAGGGTCTTGCCAAGCATGAGTTCAACAGGTCTGATAGGGGTAACCATGAGTTGTTCCATCGTTCCTATCTCTCTTTCACGTACTACAGCCATCGAAGTGAGAAGAAGACAAATGAGCATTATCATTAATGCAATGACTCCCGGCACATTATAGTTTCTTGAACGCAGGTCTGCGTTATACCATACCCTTGTACGGACATCTAATCCCCCTTTGCCATCCTTTATTAAAGTGGGTGAAAGGGGATTTGTGGTTACCTCATAATTTTGTGCTCTTATATCCATCGCATATTTCGTAATAACCCTGTTTGTATAGTTCATTGCAACAGTTGCTGTATTAGAATCGGTTCCATCAACAATTACCTGTATTTCTGTTTGAATTCCTTTTTGAATATCCCTGCCAAATCCCCTGTTAATCTGAAATGCGCAGAGAACTTTCCCTCGGTCAAGCAATTCTCTGATTTCTCCTGAAGACCCTGGAGAATATCTGATAGTAAAGTATCCTGATGATTCAAGCCTTCGTGCAAGCTCCCTGCTCTCATTTGATCTGTCGAGGTCATAAAATACAGTGGATATGTTATTGACATCTGTGGTAACTGCATAACCGAATACTATCAACTGCATAATTGGGATACCAAAGATAATTGCCTTCATTCTTCTGTCCCTGAAGATCTGGATGAATTCTTTGATTATCATCTGCTTTATACGTTCATACACGGTTATATAATCCTTTTCTTGAACTTTTTATTCGCAATGATAAAAACGACCACTCCAAAGATTGATAATAATACCGTTTCCATCATAAGTAATGTGAATGTATTGCCTTTTAAAAATATCCCTTTGAGCATCGTGACGAAGTACCTCGCTGGAATAATGTGTGTAAGGATCTGGAGTGGTTGCGGCATGTTTGATATGGCGAACATAAACCCGGAAAGAAGAAATGCCGGAAGAAATGTGGTTACCATCGCTATCTGGCTTGCAACAAGCTGTGACCTTGCAATGATTGATATAAGGATTCCGAAACTCAGACTGCCAAAGAGGAATAGCGACGAAAATGCCATAAGCAAAAAGACATTGCCTACTAATGGAACTTGAAACAAATAGACAACTATCAGGACAGACATCATTACATCTATAAAGCCAATGATAAAATAGGGTATCAACTTTCCCAAAATCAGCTCAGGAGTTTTTATTGGTGTAGAGATGAGCTGTTCCATAGTTCCCCGCTCCCATTCCCGCGCAATAGTAAGAGAAGTAAGGAGTGCAGCGATGACTGCCATTATGACTGCGATAAGTCCAGGTGTTATGAAATTCCTTGATTTGAGTTCAGGGTTATACCAGACACGCAAGCGGTAGTCTATAACAGGTGTTATAAGGCTTCCCATTATTCTTTTTGAATATAGTTCTGACACTGCAGAGATATATCCCAATGCAATAGTTGCAATATTTGAATCACTCCCGTCAACAATCACCTGAAGCTCTGCCTTTTTGCCAGTTATGAGGTTCTTAGAAAAGTCTTCTGGTATCCATAGTGCAACCCTAACTCTGCCTGAATCAATATATTTATCAATATCATCCTGTCTTTCTGCATTATAAATAACGGAGAAATAGCCTGATTCACTGAACCCTGAAATAAGTTCTCTGCTTAAACTGCTCTTATCCCGGTCATAGACGATTGTGGTGAGGTTATTTACATCAAGGCTTATTGCATAGCCAAAGATAAAAAGGAGTATTACAGGCATTAAAAATGCCATAGCAAGGCTCAATGGGTCCCGCCATATCTGGATGAGCTCTTTTTTTACTATTGCCTTGATTCTTAAAAGTTTCATATCTATTTAGTTTTTATTTCTCATAAATGCAAATACTGAGGCAGGGCATAGTATTTGAGCGGATTTAAATTCTTTCAGAGAAAGAATTTACCTCGGAGGTCCCGATGCATATCGGGACCGAGAATGAGCGAAAATATTATGTCCTGCCTCATAAAATCTATGTCTTATCAAGAAACCTCTATTAATGTCACAAATACATCCTCAAGAGAGGGCACAATCTTCTCAATCCTATTAACTATAATATTTGAATCTGTAAGTATCCTCTTGATTTGCGGAATAGCCAGTTTAGCATCATCAACAGTTGCGTGCAAAAGACTTCCAAAGATTGCTGTTTCAATCTTATTTTTCTCTATAACTTCCATCGCATCAACAACCCTATCAACCTCAATTTCCAGGACATCGCGTTTCATGTATTCCTGCTTCAATTCATTTGGCGTCCCTTCAGCAATAATCCTCCCTCTGTATATGAGGGCAAGTCTGTCGCAGTAATCAGCCTCGTCCATGTAATGGGTTGTGACAAAAATAGTCGTTCCTGCCTGTGACATCTCATAGATAAGATTCCAGAAGTTTCTTCGTGAAATCGGGTCAACCCCTGATGTTGGCTCATCAAGAAAGAGTATTGGCGGTTCATGCAGTATGGCACAGCCGAGAGCAAGCCTCTGTTTAAAACCTCCCGGGAGAGTTCTTGTGATAGTATTTCTTTTATCTTTAAGGCTTGCCATTTCTAAAACCCATTCCCTTCTCTCCTTCCTTTTCTCATGTGTAACTCCATAAATTCCACTAAAAAAATTGATATTTTCTTCTACTTTGAGGTCATCATAGAGAGAAAACCTCTGAGACATATAGCCTATATGTTTTTTTATTTCTTCAGATTCTTTCATGACGTCATACCCGTTAACAAAACCGTTCCCGCTGGTGGGGAGTAAAAGTCCACAAAGCATCTTAATGGTTGTTGACTTGCCTGCGCCATTTGGCCCAAGAAATCCAAAGATTTCACCTTTTTCAATACGCAAGCTTATGTTGTCCACAGCTACAAAATCCCCAAATTTACGAGTCAATCCCTCAACCTTTACTGTAAAGTTGTTTTCTTTCACTTCCCTTCCACCATCGAAATAAAGACATCCTCAATTGAAGGCAAAATCTCCCGGTAATCTTTTATCTCTATTCCCCCATGCCTCAACTGAGCAATAATGCTCTCCACCTTCTCCCTTTCTTCAATGGTAACATGGAGTCTGTCACCATAAATATTTACCCCTTTAACACCTTCAATCTCCTTCACAATACCTTTCGCTGTTCTCGTATCATCAGACCATAGTTCTATCATTGGCATGCCAAGTGACTTTTTAACCGCTATTGGTTCATCCTTCATCAACAGCCTTCCTCTATACATAAGACCTATCCTTGTACATCTTTCTGCTTCATCAAGATATGCAGTTGAAATGAAAATTGTCACCCCCTCTCTCAGGAGGTCATAAAGAATCCTCCAGAAATCTCTTCTCGAAACAGGGTCAACACCATTTGTCGGTTCATCAAGAAACAAGACCTCAGGTGTATGAATAAGGGCACAGGCAAGGCCGAGCTTTTGCTTCATCCCTCCTGAAAGTTTTCCTGCGAGCCTGCTTTTAAAAGGCGTGAGATTACTGAAACCGAGGAGCCTTTCGGTTCTTGCTGGCCGCTCTTTTTCAGGTACATCATAAAGGTCTGCATAGAATAGTATATTTTCCATTACCGTAAGATCTTCATAGAGCCCGAACCTCTGTGACATGTACCCGATATTTTCCTTAATCCTTTCGCCTTCTTTAATAATTGAATGGCCTGCAACCCATGCTTCACCTGATGTTGGCTCCATAATTGCTGTAAGAAGTCTCATTGTTGTTGTCTTTCCTGCACCATCCGGTCCGACAAGTCCGAATAATTCACCTCTTTCAATCTCGATGTTGAGATTATCAACAGCAATATTGTCTCCGAATACTTTCGTCAAATTGGATGTCTTTATTGTTACAGCTTCATTCATTTTAGACCTATAAAAATTATTGCTTCATGAGATTACTTCGCCACGACTCTTGTCGGGAATCGCAATGACGGTAAAAGTGATAAACAGGACTGGGTTGAGCGACTTTAGAGATTTTTCGGTAACAGTTCTTAGTGAATTGGAGCGCTAACAGTCTCGATTGTTTGAACCCACAGGGTGAGTTTCGAGACTGTAGCGAAAAGAACTTAAAACTGTCGAAAAATCTCTCATCAAGCGAAAGCCAGTCTTGTTTATCAGAACTCTTACGTCTTGTTACAATAGGTTCTGAATCTTTCATCTCAGTAATATCTTTACATCTGCAGGCATCCCTGGTTTAAGCTCATCGTTAATATTTTTCAACATTACCTTCACCCCAAAAACAAGCTTCACCCTTTCCTCTTGTGTCTGAACATACTTCGGAGTAAACTCTGCTTCTGACGAGATGAAGGTGACCGTACCTTCATATGTTTTTCCAGGGTAAGAGTCAGTAGTAACTTTTGCCTTCTGTCCAATCTTTACATGACCAAGTTTATCTTCCTTCACATATACCTTTATCCACGGATTCTCAAGGTCTCCTATGGTATATAAAGGAATTCCCGGAACAACAATTTCGCCAAGCTCAATATTCTTTCTCAAAATCACACCTGAAAATGGGGCATAGATTGTAGTATCCTTTAGCCTTTCTTCTGATGCAGCTAATGCTGCCCTTGCCTGTTGAACGCGATTCTCTGACGCTGTTATCTCCTCTTTTCTCGGTCCTTCCCTCACAAGGCTTAATGTTTCAAGGGCCTTTTTATGTTGTGATACAGTTACATCATATGTCTTTTTTGCTGCATCCATCTGCTGGGCAGATATCGCATCATTTCTGTAAAGTGCTTCGTACCTCTCGTAGTCCTTCTTTGCCTTGATAAGTTCTGCCTCCGCAGAGCTCACATTCGCACTTGCCTGTTCAATCTCTTGAGTCCTTGAACCTGCTCTTAATTCTGCAAGTCGTGTCAAAGCTTCTTGAAGAGATGCTCTGTTCTGTGTAACAATGCTTGCAAGTTCAGCATTATCAAGCCTGGCAAGTATATCTCCTTTTTTGACCTTATATCCCTCATCTACCAAGAGCTCCACAACCCTCCCGGAGAGTTTGAATCCAATATTTGCCTCTGTTGCCTCAATATTACCTGAGAGTACAATCACCCCTTCCTCATGCTTGTTACTCAAACGACTTACAAGAAAAATAGCTATGCATATTACAATAATAACTCCAATAATTATAAATTTTTTCCTTATCATTCCAATCTCCTCCTATTAACTCTTTAAAAAATCTTCCCTGCCTCCTGAGTAAATGCTTAATAACTATATAAATTACACATAATGGTTTCCATATGTCTATATCAGACATGACTTCACTATTTGATTAATTTAATCCCTGATGTTATCCTGATTTTAATCATGTATAAAAAAATACTCGCAGCAGTTAATGAACATCTTAACTCAGAGGTTTCTGCTCGCTACGCGATAGAATTTTCAAAAATAACAGACAGTAAGCTCTATCTCAGCTACATCGCTGAGAAAGACGTCTCTGCCAGGGATTTTAAACTTGCTGAAGCCACTGTAAAGAGACTCTTCCTTAAAGCAAAGGATATGGGAATTAAGACAGAAAGCATTTTTGATTCCGGTGATCCCGTAGATAAGATACGGGATCATGTAACTGCTGAAGGAATCAATATCGTATTTGCAGCAACAAGGAGGAAAGATATACAGAGGAGGTTTTACGCAGGGACTATAGCAAGAAGGCTCTCTATTAATCTCCCCTGCTCCGTCGCTCTTGTAAGGGTTGTTCATATGGGAAGAATCCACCCGGGGAAAATCCTTGTTCCACTCAAAGCAACGATTAATCATATAAAAGAACGGGTATACTTCACTGCAAAGATAGCAGAGTGTTATGGTTCAAAGGTGTTTGTATTTCATGCGACAAAGCCTATTACCAAGTTTTTTCATGGTGAGATACATCTCACCCCTGTAGAATGGAAGAAAATATTACCTGCTGATATATCAATCTTTATGGAACATCTCAGGAAATACGGGATTGTCAATGAAGAAAGGCTTTCACCCGGTGCACCAGCAAGGAGCATAACCATTGAAGCTACTGCAAAAAAGCATGACCTTATAATAATGGGTGCCAGTGAAAGAAGCCTTCTGAGTTCCCTATTAAAAGGCAATCCTGTTGAAGATGTCTTAAGAGAAACTCCGTGCGATCTAATAATCCTGAAGCCCAGGCATGAAGATAAATAATCT
>JAGVMY010000064.1 GCA_020053565.1 Thermodesulfovibrionales bacterium | reverse complement strand
GGTACCATCCCTCTGAAGGGTCTACCCGTTCTTTCAGGTGAGATTATCAAAAATGATAATAATGTAACTATAGGCAAAGACTCCTTCCCCATTCATCGTGGCTTTCAGGCCATGATAACTGCTGCAGCCATAGTTTGTTCAGAAATGGGGCTTCCTCCCCCTGTCGGGTTTACAGTAGGTGACATCGGTCTGGGAGATGGGAGCCGGAAACTTTATAGTTATCTTAAGGATAACCTCTTAGATATCCCCGCAAAGATTCTTACATTCCATTATCTCATGCCAGATGTCTTCTGGCATGACCAACTCTTATGGACAATCGAAAAGAGATCAGAAAAACCTATTCTCATTGCTGATGCAGGCTATATGTATGTGGCTAAAATGAGCGGGTTTGCTCCTTCCTATGACCTTTTTACACCCGACATAGGTGAGCTGGCATTCTTAGCAGATGAGAAAGCCCCTCATCCCTTCTATACTCGTGGTTTTATCCTGCAGGAGGAACATAATGTGATACCTCTCATTAAAAGGGCATATGAAGGTAAAAATGCCGCCAGGATTTTACTGGTAAAAGGGATTAAGGATTATATTTGTGCCCATGGAGAGATAACAGGTGAGATTGACAAACCCAATGTGGAATCACTGGAGCCCATTGGTGGAACAGGTGATACCCTTACAGGGATCGTCTCTGCCCTGATCCATGGAGGATACCCGATAGAGGAGGCCTCAATCCTCGGAGCCAAGATCAACCGCCTGGCAGGGCAGCTTGCCCAACCTACTCCAGCCACACAGGTTTCAGAGATCATAAGAAATATCCCCACCGCCCTATCAATGGTTTTGAAAGAATCGTAAGGCTGACAGGTTCAGGCTTCTCTATTAATTCCTCTTGAGTGTAGCAAGATCCTCCACAAAGTTAATAAGGATGTGTCCCGGGGATTACCTCTTTCTGGAACTTGCCTTCGATCTTCTTTTTAAGGTCTTCAACATCAATCGGGCATTTGGCAGTTTGTGTAGCCTTCATTAAACAGGTGCCCAGGTGGATGGCATCAAAATCCCTGTCATATAATTTCCCCATATCCATCATGAGCGCCACTTTTGGCATGATCACGCCAGGACAACCACCACAGTCATCCATACCAAACAATTCTACCTCATAATCCTTCCATCTCTCATACTCACCTGCTCTTTCTGTTATCCCTTTAAAACACTTCATACAGCCACCAACACAACTGATTCCCTTAATGTTTTTACATGCTATTATGGCTATCCTTTTCTTTTCCATAAAAATCTCCTCCTTATTAAAAGAATATATGCACGAGTTAGATTATCATAAGAAATATTCCATTGCAATAAAGGCGTATACCTTATAATTTGATAGAGGAAAGGCTTTCTCAGTCAGCCTTAAGTGGATTATAATTAACTCAAATAATGCAGATCAGGAGGTATCATGAACTATCAGATAGGCAGGACTGGCCGGGTTGTTGTCGCAAGGTTTGAAGACAAGGAGGATATTCTTGGAAACATCTCTGATATTGCAAAAAAGGAGAATGTAAGGGGTGCAGTATTTTTTCTTATTGGTGGACTGAGGCAGGGGAAGATTGTTGTCGGACCTGAAAGAGAAGAGATACCTCCTACACCAGTGTGGAAGGAATTGGGAGAAAGTCACGAGGTTTTAGGCATTGGTACCATATTCTGGCAGGGCGATGAACCAAAGATTCATTTCCACGGTGCATTCGGGAAAAAAGATATGGTGAAGGTTGGCTGTCTCAGAGAGATATCAGAGACATTCCTTGTCCTGGAGGCTGTTATAATAGAGATAGAGGGAATTAGCGCTCAGAGGGAGTTTGACCCAGCTTCAGGGCTCACGCTTTTGAAGCTGTTGAAATAATAAGATGATTAAGATAAAAATAGTATCATAATAGATAATTGCTGATGTTAACGAGATACTTATGTTAACGTTTACGTTTTAGAAGAAATAATTTATTTACAAGTATAAAAAAACAATCCATGACTATTCGTGAGCAGACAGAAGAGATAGAAAGGAAAACCCTTCATCCGAAGGCGCGCCTGAGTTCCCGGAGCAAAGGCAGGATGAAGCCTGAGAAGGAAGGTGAGATAAGGACATGCTTCCAGAGAGATAGAGACAGAATCATCCATTCAAAATCATTCAGACGGTTGAAGCACAAGACACAGGTATTTCTTGCGCCAAAGGGTGACCATTATAGGACACGACTCACCCATGTGCTTGAGGTATCACAGATAGCAAGGACAATAGCAAGGGCATTGAGACTAAATGAAGATTTAACAGAAGCTATTGCTTTGGGTCATGATTTGGGTCATACACCCTTTGGACATGCTGGCGAGGCATTGTTAAGGGAGATACATCCTGGTGGATTTGACCATTATAAGCAGAGCCTCCGGGTAATAGATTTCCTTGAGCAGAACGGAAAGGGATTAAATCTTACCCATGAGGTAAGAAATGGAATAGTGAAGCACTCAAAGGGCAAGGGCTTGATTATCCCTGATAAGAAGAGTGAAAGAGCAGATACTCTTGAGGGTCAGGTAGTGCGTGTCTCTGATATTATCGCCTATGTTAACCATGACCTCGATGATGCATTGAGGGCAGAGGTGATTAAGAAATCAGATATCCCGAAGGGGATCATTAAAGTCCTCGGCGATACGCATTCTCAAAGGATAGATACAATGGTTAAAGACCTCATCTATCGCTCTAAAGAAAAAGACCTCGAGGAACTCTGTATGAGTGACGACGTATCGTCTGCAATATATTTGCTCAGGGATTTTCTCTATGAGCAGGTATACGAAAGCGATAAAATAAAAAAGGAATTTCAAAAGGCAAAAAAGATTTTGCGTGATCTCTATGACTATTACCTTGACCATGTGGAAGAAATATTTGTTGACATTCCAAAAGAAGAAAAAATTAACAAACTCGGAATCGAGTCGTACCGACACCATGTGGTATGCGACTTTATTGCAGGTATGACAGACAGATTTGCACTCATGACCTATGAAAGGCTTTTCATGCCTCAACAATGGACAGTGCTTTGATTCCGGTCATGATTAGAAAACAGAGAATAACCGTTTTAAATTGACGAGACATAATTAGTGTCATGTCCCATAAATAACTATACCACCATGGTCATTCCTGCCCCGTATAATGGTACGGGATAAACTCCAGCAGGAATCCAGACAAACAAAGACTGGATGCCGTATGGGAATTACACGAAGGAATTTCGGCAGGAAGCAGTAAAGCTTATGACACCTCCATCTCGTATTATTTTACTTAACTTTGGTGTCCACTGTTTTCAGCTTACCTCAGTCGTTACGACCGAATTTGCACTGTTTGAGTCCCGATGAATATCGGGACGAGTTTGCAAATTCGAGCGACTGAGCTTTAGACTGGTCAAAAATTTTGTTCAGTGAGCGATAAGACATTTTTTTTATTAACTAACTCTTCTTCTAAGGCCAAAATTTTATATGCTTCAATTGATGTTTGACTTTTTCTTGCATAGTGATAGAATAAAATTTAAAAAAGCTTAACCGAATAAAAGAGAAGGGGGTAAGAATATGTTATCAAACATACCGTTAAATCTTGAGAGGGTAAAAAAAGAAGATCTTGACAAAGAGATACTGAGAGCTGGAATGATCGCTGAATTGGATGCCATAAATCTTTATGAGCAAATGGCAGCCATGACCGGAAACAAAAATATCAGGAAAGTTCTTCTTGATATTGCAAAGGAAGAAAAAACGCATATGGGAGAATTCCAGACCCTGCTATTAACATTAGACAAGGAGCAGAAAAAGGAATTAGAGGAAGGCAAAAAGGAAGTCGACGAGTTGATCAAATAATGCAATTCAACCTAATAGTACAATTTATCGGGTGTTTTTAATTTTAAAGTGAGAAGGGAGGTGAAATATAATGAAAATATTGCTTGCTACAGATGGTTCAGAATACTCAGAAGCAGCAGCAAAATTTTTGACAAACCTTACCCTGTCTCCAGATGACGAGATTACTATACTCCATGTGATTGGTTGGGTTCCCTCTAAAGGTGAGGCAGAACGCTATTATGCGGGGCTCAAAGAACTAAAACATGAGATAGCACCCAGGATTCTTGACGCCACTGTGAATATTTTAAAACCCGTAAGTGCAAAAATTAAAACAGCACTGGTAGAGGGCGAACCTGATAAATCTATCATTGATGCAGCAGCCAATGCAGACCTTGTTGTTTTGGGAGAAAAAGGAGTAATGAGCATTAAATCACTCTTGATTGGGAGCGTCACAAGGTCAGTAGCCATCAATTCGCCAAAATCAGTTTTAGTAATAAAACCTCCTCAGCGTGAAAGACTGGGCAGGATGAAAATCCTTTTTGCTACAGATGGCTCTGACTATTCGGATGTAGCTGGAAGGCTTTTGACTTCAATCCTATTCCTTGATGACGCAGAAATAACAATCCTGAATGTAATACAGTCTGCTCTCTCTGATATACCGGAAAGGTTTGTCACAGTAATAAATGATCGAATAAAAGAAAACGTGGCAAAGGCCAGGTCATTAGAATTTGCAGAATCAGAAAGAATAATTGATAAAGCCCGTGATTATTTAAGAAAAAGATTTAAAACAATAAACGGGATTACAAAAGTTGGAGATCCTTTCACAAACATACTGAGCACAGCAGAGACATTGAAAGCAGACGTGATTGTAGTTGGATGCAGAGGCATGAGGGGAGTCAAAGGAATGTTGGGCAGTGTATCAAGAAATGTCCTCAGCCGTTCAAAATGTTCAGTGATAATTGGAAAAGCAGGCTGAGAGGATCGCATTGTTGATCAAAACTGAGCATGCAGTTTATATTTCTTCATGACTGATGCCTGGCGTTTTATTGATACCGGTCCGTGCAAAGCTGTTTACAATATGGCTATAGACGAGGCAATTGCAACTGTTGTAAGGAAAGACAATGCACCTACGACCTTGAGACTTTATGGATGGAACACGCCATCTGTAAGCATAGGGTGCTTTCAGAAAATCAGCGATATCAACATCGATTACTGCATTGATAAACGTATCACGGTTGTGAGAAGACCGACTGGAGGACGTGCAATCTTTCATGATAAGGAGCTTACCTACAGTGTTTCTGTAAAAACAACTTCAGGAATATTCTCGAAAGGATTACTCGATAGCTATAAAAAGATGAGCAAAGCCTTTTGCCTTGCATTCTCAAAAATAGGCCTCACACCTGAGGTAAAACTACTCAAGGAAACCCGTCATACGTCACTCATTACCCGTCACTCAAGGAGTCCTTTATGTTTTCAATCAGCATCATATGGTGAGATTACTATAAATAATATGAAGATTGTAGGCTCTGCACAGAAGCGGTGGACTGATGGTTTACTTCAGCAGGGTTCTATCCCCTATATCATAGACAAAGATGAAATGGTGAAGATATTCAGACTCAACTCTTCCCATGAGTCAATGGAAGCATTGACTGGTTTGAAAGAAATAATTCCCCGGCTAAATCCTGATGTTTTTAAAGACAATATCAGAATTGCTTTTGAGGAGACCTTTAATATAAAGCTTATCCCTTCATCTCCTTCTAAGGAGGAGTTGTCTCTTGCAGAGGAGCTTGAGGCTCACAAGTATCTTTCACATCAGTGGAATTTCCAGAGGTAGGGTATTTACGAAGAAACAGAATCAGACCAAATTATGGAGAAAGTTGATATGGGAGGTAACGTTATCGGATTCTCAATCATGAAAGTAAGCTTCATTAAAGGCCATCCTCTTATTTAACTTGACATAATGAAACGTTTTTGTTAATTTTTTACAGAAATAGTTAATCAAACTGGCTGAACCATTTCCATGAGGGTATTGTAATTGACAGATTTTCTGAAAAGATGGCTGGCTCGTAAAAATAATCTGCATATAAACTTCGATAATGTGAAATGACCCAGAAAAAATTATTACTTCGCTCTCTATGGCTTCTTCTTTGTATTTCGATCATTCTTTCTTCTTATCTGTCTCCTGTTTTTGGTCTCAAGACCCTTGCTCCTGGAATGATCCTGCCTCAATTTAAATTGGATGCAACTGAAGCTGAAGAAGTGAAACAATATCTGGGCTTGAAAAATCTCAAGTCCTTCCCCCTTTCGCAAATCCCTGCAAAGCTCATCCTTATCGAAGTTTTTAGTCTCTATTGTCCAATATGTCAAAAACAAGCACCCATAGCGAATACGATCTACAATTTTATCCAGAACAATCCAAAGTTACGTAAAGATATCAAAATGATAGGAATTGGTGCAGGGAACAATCTTAAAGAAATTAAGGCTTACAAGACTCAATTCCGTGTCTCGTTTCCATTATTTTCAGATGCAGATTTCTCTATCCATAAGAAAATGGGAGAACCAAGAACACCATTTACCATCTTAGTAAACAGAAATGGCAAGATACTCTTTACCCACTTTGGCGTTGTGGAAGATGTAGACGCATTTATACGGAAGATAAGAGGAATCAATGATCAAAACAGATAACATACCTGTCCACGAAATCAGATTCCTCGACTGGTTACTTCTTGTTCTTTTGTGTATGCATCGTATCACAGAGCGCTATGAGTGGTGAAACCGTAAAAGAAAATGCTTTTTCTCGTAATCCCCTCTTTGCTGACATCCCTAAAAGTATAGTACATGAGATTACACAAATTGCTCAGGAAAAGGTCGTGCCTGCGCATACCATTGTCTTTCGACAGGGCGATCCAGGTGATAGCTTCTATATAATTAACTCTGGAGCCGTCAGAGTGTTTAGAAAAGGCAGAGAAGGGGTAGAGATCGAGTTAGCACGATTAGGTCAAGGTGATAGTTTTGGTGAAATTGCTCTGCTTACTGGAGAGCCTCGATCTGGATATGTAGAGGCTTTAGAAAAGACCCATCTCACGGTCATTTCTAAAGATCAGTTTGACCAGATTCTAAAGAACCATCCTGATATCTCATCAGTCTTTCTCAAAAAATTATCCAACTTGCTTGTACGGAGTGATTTGAGACTCGTGAGAGAATCTGAACGTCAGGTTCAGGTGCCAGGGTTATCATTGGTTGCCCTTTTCATTATTATCGGGTTAAGTCTCCTGTTCGGTATAAGTTCCAATCTGTCAAATCCTCACGGCATACCACTCATACCTAAATCTCTATCTCTTGAACCGATCCCTACCGTAACAAACCTACAAGCATTTGAAAAATACAAAGAGGGAAAAGCTCTTTTCATTGATGCCAGGCCATCCAATTTTTTCAAACAAAAACATATAAAAGGCGCTCTTAATATTCCTCTGGCACTCTTTGATATTGCTTATTTAATAGAATTAGGTGAAGGAGATAGAGAGAAAGAAATCATCATATATGGGAAAACCCTGAGCCATCTCTATGATGAACAGGCAGCAGAGAAGCTCATTCTTCGAGGGCATACGAATACAAAAATTTTACAGGGTGGATTATCCATATGGGAAAAATCTGGATATCCTCTTGAACCATGAAAAGTATTTTTCTGGTTAGTAAAAAAATCGTAATAAGCCCTTATCTCTCGCTGGTGATCAGATTCTACCTTGGCATTATCTTCATTTATGCCAGCATGCATAAAATTCATTACCCTGCCGAGTTTGCGGAAGCTATTGCAGCATACCAGGTCCTCCCTCACTGGGCTGTTAACTTTGTAGCAGTCGTTATGCCGTGGTTTGAGTTATTCTGTGGGCTATTTCTTATCATCGGACTCAAGACAAAGACGGTAGCATTTACCATCGGTTCACTCCTTGTGGTGTTTATTATTGGAATAATAATAAATCTTGCCAGAGGAGCACCGATTAGCTGCGGCTGCTTCGATACGATTGGTAAGCCAATGAGCTGGTGGGATATTTTAAGGGATGTGAGCTGGCTGGCATTGACAGCTCAAGTATTTTTCTTTGATAGAATTTATCTGTTTCGTAAGGAGATAGTAACGTTTAAAAAGAGAACAGAAGACAGCCTTTCTACATCTCGTTCTTAATAGGAGAGATATGGTGCCGAGTTTGAGAAAAGAGTTTTTTTATTTAATTGCTTTTGCTTTATTTCTTTCAATATTCATGTTTTCGTGTGCCAAAAAAAATAACTATACAGGCACATACGTACCTCACGTTGAGGCATTACCTGAATACTCTGAAACCTCCATAGAATTAAAAGAAAATGGTATCGGCAACTGGAGAATACGCAATGATGAAGTGCCCTTCAGATGGGATGTACGAGGTGAAGAGATCAGGTTGCATACGAAGTCGGGTGGAGTTATCGTTGGAAAGATTCAAGGGAATACCCTTGAAATAGTATTACAGGATAGAAACATTAAATATTACAAACGGGTAAAATAAGGCATTTAAAAGGTATTTAATATGTTCGAGAGAGCGACCAATTTTTTAGTAAAGAAACACTCCTTAAAGGTAATTACTGCCATTTTTATTATCTCTTTTTTACTGTTATCATTTTTTGTATATAAATATACACACGATTATGCTTTAAATGTGGCCAGTAAACATATAGAAGATATACTAATCGAACATAAGGCAAAACACGGATATATAGAAGAGAAACAAAAGCCTGTCATCTATGAACTCCAAGAGAAAAAAATTCTCAGCAAAGACTTTTTTGCCCCTGAAGTACTCTCTTTTACCTATATAGCCAGAAATAT
>JAGVMY010000137.1 GCA_020053565.1 Thermodesulfovibrionales bacterium | reverse complement strand
TCCTGCCCTGCCCTTATTCCAAAAGCACCTGTCCATTTGGGTATGTAAAGTAAGGTCTTTCCATATTTATTTATCTCAAGTTCATCCTTACTTGAATACCTCGTGTGATAGGTAATATTGGTAAAAGGCTCTACAGAAACCTTTAAACCAATGGCCAATCCAGCATCATAAGAAAGACTTCCCTCAACTCCCTGAAGGGTAGCTCCATCAACATTCTTGAAGGTCATTGCAGAAAGTGCTCCGTTATAATAGCTCAATATCTTATCTTGGAACTCTGTATGGAAGAAACTCAGATTACCCTTAACTAAATCCTTTGCATACTCAATTCCTACATCATATGATGTGCTTGTTTCAGGTTCTAAGTCCGGATTTCCCATGTATCGTGTTCCCCATGAAGATACATAATCCGTTGCAAGCTCATCAGGGGCAGGGGCTCGAAAAGCCGTGCCGATATTGCCTTTAATATTTAAATTATCTGTAAGTTTATATACTAATCCGCCTCTTACAGTAACGTGATCAAGATTATCCTTTTTTGGTTTAACAGTTGGAATACCAGGTGTTTCAAGTATCTCATTTTCGAAATAGTCATAACGGACACCGGCACTAAGAAGGAGTTTTTTGTTGAAAAGGCTTAATCTGCCTTCCGTAAATGCACCATAACTGTCATATTCTGAGTCTGGATTATAGGGAGCACCAGCGGTTCTCCGGCTCTCAACCTCTATCCTGTCCCATTGCCCCCCGATGATTATTCTGTGGTCCCCTATTGAGAATATCTTCTGAAGGCTTACTCCCTGTGTATCTGTTTCTTTAAAATCTACGCTATTTGGTGTACCCCAACGACCTGCGGTCGGCCCTTCATGCCATTTATCCTCATCTCTGATGAAATAATATTTTGCATTGAATGTCTCTGTCTTATACCCAAAATCAAAACTATCCCTTCCTTTATCTGAATAATCATCAGGATCAGGATCATACCTCGCACCAGGGGAACCAATACCCCAGCCTCTCCAGTGCTGAAAACCGATAGAGATATGATGGCCATCAAAAAGCCTATAGCCAAAACGGGCTGATACCGTCTCATCATTGTATCCAGTGTTTTCAATCTTACCGTAGTCCTTTGCCTCATAATCATCTGATGCAGAACGACTGGCTGTAAGATAAAAATCGAACGCCCCTTTCTTTCCATTCAATTCTGCTTGAGTCTTCCAGTATTCCCATGAGCCGATTTCTCCACCTATAGAACCATGTATATCTTCTTTACCTTCCTTTGTGATTATATTAATCACTCCACCCATGGCAGATGAGCCATAAAGGACAGATGCGGGTCCTTTTACTATCTCTATCCTTTCGATATCCTCAACAGGTATCTTTGCAAGGTTCACGGTACCTGCACGATGGCCATTAATAAGAACAAGAACCCTGCTTTTTAAATCACTGAAGAGGTCTGTTGTTAATCCCCTTAACTCAATCCTGCCTGTAAGCGCCCCGGGGTATTTGTGGACATGACCTATGGATGCCTCGGAAATCAAATCCCCTGCATCCTTTGCAGTTGAATTTTTAATATCTTCCTGAGTGATTATCTGGATTGAGGCAGGGACATCCTTTTTCGGTTCTTCGATCCTTGTGGCGGTGACAACAATCTCTTCTAATGATACGACCTTTTCTTCTGCAAATAGAGAAGTGAGAAGTGAAAAGTGAAAAGCGGAAAGTAATGAGACAAAAATGATAAGTTTTTTCATTTTTTTCCTCCCTCGAGAAAAATTTTTGAATAGTTATGTTTTAGAGTTTTTCGTTCGTGTTCTTAACTCATAACTCCGAACTCTTAACTCTGCGCTCCTTTTGGTCTGGACAGGTTTTCCGGCTAAGGGCAACTGTGGTATCCCGAAAATCTTTGATTTTTGAGATATCCTCTCTACTTACCCACCTTCCCATCCCAATACCTATCGGGACAGTGGCTTTTGATTCGGGCTTTCGTTCCCATTACGGCTGCGGGGCAGCGGGAGACTTTCACTCCACTTCTCTGACTTCCAGCCAATAAAAGATTTTAGCCCATGTTATTCATAAATTGAATCGAAGATGGGTAGGATAAAGTATTTGAGCGGTTTTAAATTCTTTTGAAGAAAGAATTTACCTCGGAGGTCGATACGACCGAGAATGAGCGAAAATGCTATATCCTACCTTGATATGGTTCATAAATAATCTGGGTTAAATTCTAAAATTTATTCTCACCTCCTTTTCCCTTCATTTCTGTAATACTGTTGAGAGCTCTTTTATAAGAATCGTATTTTCCTTGTGTGATTTTATTGCAACCTGTATATAGGTATTGTCGAGACCTCTTAAATTTGAGCAATCCCTGACAAGGATGCCTTTTTTCTTCAGGTGCTGGCATATCTCATATGCATTGCTTATTTTTATTAGATAGAAATTCACATCAGTATGGAAAAACTCAATACCTATTTTCTTGAAACTTTTTTCAAGAAATTTCTTCTCTTCCTTCATCAACCTGAAAGTCCCATCTCGATATACCTTATCTTTCAGTGCAACAACTGCTGCCCTCTGTGCAAGACTGTTTACAGTCCATGGTTCCTTGTTTTCTTTTAGTCTGCCAATAAGATGCCGGGGGAAGACACCATATCCAAGCCTCAAACCAGGAAGGGCGTAAAATAGTGACATTGACCTCAAGACAATAAGATAAGGATTATTTTCTACGTCCTTTATTACCCCTGACTCGAGGACAGTCCCGATTCTACCACCTCGCTCTGCTCGGTCGGTAAATCTGGGACAGTCCCCCATACAAAAGTCTATAAAAGCCTCGTCAACAACGAGGGTACAGCTTAAATCTCTGGCTGTTTCTGCTATCTTCAGGACTGAATCTTTTTTGAGGAGCAACCCTGTTGGATTGTTAGGGTTGCAGAGAAAGGCCATATTAGCGTAGAGTTCTGAGTTCTGAGTTCTGAGTTCTGAGTTTCTATTTTCTCTCATTTTAGCTATAAATTCATCAGGGTTTATCTCAAACCCATCTTCTTCGTGAAGATTTAAATACGTTAGCTCTGGTTTATACTTTATAGTTTCTGACTGCTGACTGCCGACTCCTGACTCCTGACTTATTAAGACTGCTCTTTCGTATTCTGAAAATGTCGGAGCTGGTATAAGGACTTTCTTTGGTTTCAACGTTCTTGCGATAAGGTAGATAAGTTCAGTACTTCCATTGCCACAAAGTATCATCTCAGGAGCAATTCCGTGGTATTGAGCAAGCCTTTTCCTCAATTTTATTGCCTCAGCGTCAGGGTAGCTATGGAGATACTTGAGATGTTTCCGTATCTCTGCCTTTACCTTTTTCGATACACCAAGTGGATTTACGGATGTGCTGAAATCAATTATCTTTCTTTCCTGTATTTTAAGTTCTTCTGCAAGCCTGTAAATATCTCCACCATGCTCAGAAATTATTTCCATAGCTTATATATGCTCCTCCAGAATTATTTTTCTTTACAGCAATGTTGACATCAAAAGCCTCTTTGAGCAGGTCTTTTGTCAGGACTATCCCAGGGTTTCCTGCACCGAGTATTTTGCCATCTTTAATGAGCATCACCTTCTCGAACTGTAATGCGATATTTATATCATGAAGCGCCATAATTATCGAGATATTTTTCTTCTCCTTCAATTCACCGAGTAACCGCAGAATCTCTATCTGGTATTTTATATCAAGGTTTGCAAGTGGTTCATCTAAAAGTAAAAGCCCTGCGCCCTGAAGAAGGGTCATTGCAATAAATGTCCTCCTTCTTTCACCGCCACTGAGATTTGTAATATATGATCCTGATTTTTCTTCGAGTCCGACTATCTCAATGGCTTCATCTGCGCTCATCTCAGGGGGCATATCATATGGATAAAGCCCCATACTCACAACCTCCCTGACTGTAAAGGGCACATTGATATCAAGGAGCTGTGGAAGGTAACATAATAGTTTCGCCCTATCTTTATTCTTATAAAAATGCAGAGGCTTACCCCAAAGTCTTACTGACCCTTCAGATGGCTTTAATATCCCGCTTGCAAGTTTAAGGATGGTTGATTTCCCCGAACCATTTGCACCTAATAGCCCGATGAACTCACCATTACCCACAGAGAATGTCAGATGAGTGATGAACATTTTATCACTGGGGTACTGAAACGTCACATTATCAAGCTGAAGGATGGTATGGTTATAGGTTGAGGACATTTTTTCTCCTTAACAGATAAAGAAAATATGGTGAACCAATAATGGCAGTTATAATCCCTGAAGGAATTTCCGCTGGCGGCATGATTAATTTTCCTATGAGGTCTGCAACACACAGAAAAGCTCCACCACAAAGAGCAGATGCAGGTATTAAGAACCTGTTGTCAGCACCGATTAAGAACCTCACAATGTGAGGCATGAGGAGACCTATGAAACCGATTATGCCCCCGAGTGATACAGATGCTGCAGTCATGAGCACAACAGATAAAAAGAGAAGTACCCTTTCTTTGTACACAGAAAACCCGAGGCTATGTGCGAATTCATCACCGAGTATTAATGCATTGAGTGCCTTTGAGCGGGAGATGGAGATACCGAGGCCCAGGATGACCAATACAAAACCATACGGGATCAATGACCAGTCCGCGATCGAGAGGTCTCCAAATATCCAGAGCACTGTCCTCCTCATACCCTCATCAGTAGAGGTGCTTATAAGAAGCATAAGAACTGCATGGAAGAGGAAACTCAGGCCGACACCTGCAAGTAAAAGCCGTTCAGGCCAGAGTCCCCCACGTTTCCATCCAAATGCGCTGACTATCATGCTCACGATAGCGGCACCAATAAATGCTGTCAATGGTATAGTGTATTTGCCAAGAAAATAAGATCCTGATATAAGTCCAAATGCTGCTGACAGTGATGCACCACTTGAAATCCCGAGTATGTAAGGGTCGGCAAGTGGGTTTCTCAATATGCCCTGGAGCACAGCACCTGAAGCTCCGAGGGCCATTCCCATAAGGACTGCAACAACAAATCTCGGGAGTCTTATTGACAGCATTATCTCTTTTTCCAGATCATTTAAACTCAAAGGATTTATTACCCTTGGGCCAAGGCAAAGAGAGACCAGAAAAATGATGACCAAGATTAAGATTAGTATTGAGATTTTTATTTTAGGCATATGGCCATTTCCTTAATGCCTTGAACAACCCTTGGACCGAGCCTGTAAATGCTATCGCTCATATAACAGACAGCATTATATTTAACTGCCGGAACTAGTGCAATTCTTTTCAGGAGATTCTCTGAGACCTCTTTTATGTCTGTGTGTCCTTTACCAACAAAAATGACATCCGGAGACTGACGAATGATTTCTTCTATTGAGTATTTTGGGTATGAGGTCTTTGCCTTTGCTGCTATATTCTCAGCACCAAGAAGAGTAATTACATCATCTATAAGGGTACCAGGTCCGGCAACTATTAATGGTTCTGGCCAGATGATGAAGAGAACCTTCTTTTTCGGTGATGAGTGATGGGTAATGAGTGATGAGTGAACCACTTTGTTCATGGTGCCTTCGATCTCTTTTGCGAGTATTTCTGCCTTATCTTTCACATCAAGGGCGAGACCAAGTTCTCTAATGCCCAGCGGGAGTTCTGAGAGGCGCCTTGCTTTAAATACATAAGTCCTTATCTTCAAAGAACGTAATCTCTCCTCAAACTCTTTTGGGTTACCGTCAGTAGTCATCACAACAATGTCAGGTTTTGATGAGACAACCGCTTCTAACGAGGGGTTGGACATGCCTCCAATCTTTGGTTTTTTCTTTACCTCTTCAGGATAATCACAAAAGTTTGTCACACCAACAATTTTATCACCAAGTCTCATTGAAAAAAGGATTTCTGTTGTGTTTGGTGAGAGGGAAATGATGCGATTTGGTGTTTCTCCTGCATGAGCAGGAGTAAGCAATGAGCCTGCCAAGGCGGGAGCAACGAGAAGTAAACCAAAAATGATCAGTTTTTTCACCTAAAACCTCTTTTAAAATTAACTATTTATATGAAACAAAAATCCCCAGATGTTGTGCTTCAACACCTGAGGATTGCACCCTGATTTCCTTCATCCCCACCTTCCTCCACGGGAAGGATTTTAAAGTAATTAAGTGACCAGTTATCAGTTGGTTTTTCACTATTCACTGATTACTGTTCACTGATCACTGTCTTTCACAGGCAGGTCTTCTGGCTCTCAGATCGTCCTATTCCCCATGCCTTCCCAGTCGTTACGACCAGTGGCGTAAAAAGCAACGTCAAGGTTCAGATTCGAGATTGCTTAACCTCGTCCTTAACCTTATCCTGCCTTTTTGGGGTTTCGTACCCGATTACAGCGGCGGGACCGCTCCTGCATTTCACAGGATTCCCTATTAAGCATTTCAGCACCTGTACAATTAAAATATTCTTATCTAAAGCTTAAAGAAAGTCAAGGGTATTCAAAAATTTTCTTATTGATTCTGTACTTATTGCCCCTTCCCTTAAGATAGTAATCTCATCCCCTGTTACATCCACTATCGTTGAGGGCAGTCCACCAGTGATGGAGCCACTGTCAAAAATAAAATCTATCTTATCTCCAAAATATCTTATAACAGTCTCTGCGTCCTGCGCAGGCAGCATGCCTGATAGGTTTGCGCTTGTTGCAATAATAGGGAAATTCGCAGTTTTTGCGAGAGAGAGGGCGAATGATTCTCCGGGTATTCTTACCGCAACTTTACCGGTGCCTGCAGTGATATATTCTGATAGATTTTCTTTTGCAGGAAGGATTAAGGTAAGGGGACCGGGCCAGAACCTCTCAATGAAAGATAATGCTATGCGATTTATTGATTCAGCAACAACAGGAAGCAAATCTTTATTGCCTATAATCAGTGGCATCGGCTTTTCTTTTGGCCTTTGTTTAATGTCGTAAAGTCTTTTGAGTGAGTCTTCGATATCAAATTTTGTTCCGAGACCGTAAAATGTTTCTGTTGGATATGCCATAATACAGCCGTTTTTGAGTGTATCAACAGCAGAAGACAATACCTCTTCGAGGTTTGTTTTTAAGATTTTTATTAGTTGCATTCAAAATACTAACACAGAAGCCGTTTGTTTAGAAATCCTCATTTTACTCTACCAACTATCTGAATAATGGTTGTAAAATATTCATGAAATGAAAGGGATTATTGATTTCCATACCCATGCCTTTCCTGATGATTTAGCAGAAAGGGCGATAAAGATACTTGAAGAGGAAGGAGACATCAAGGCTCATCTTGACGGTAAAATTTCCTCCCTGCTTTCTTCCATGGACAGCTGTGGAATCGAAAAGAGTGTTGTGTGCTCCATTGCCACAAAACCAACACAGTTCGATTCAATTCTGAAATGGTGTAAAAAGATCAGGTCAGAAAGAATTATCCCGTTTCCTTCTTTTCATCCGGATGATACACAGTTTGCAGAGAGAATTTCCGAGGTGAAAAATGAGGGATTTAAAGGTATAAAATTTCATCCCTACTATCAGAAATTTAGTTTAGATGAAGAAAGGCTTTTCCCGATTTATGAAAAAACATGCAAGGAAAATCTGATACTGGTTGCGCATACTGGATTTGATATTGCTTTTCCACCGATAAAAATAGCAGACCCTTCAAAAATCTCAAACGTTATAGAAAAATTTCCTTCTCTTAAACTTGTGACCACACATCTTGGTGCATGGAAACAGTGGGAAGAGGTAGAAGAGTTTTTGCTCGGGAAACAGATTTATATGGAGATGTCCTTCTCGCTTGAATTTTTGGATAATGAAGCCGTGAAAAATATTATTTCAAACCACCCTCCGGAATATATTCTTTTTGGCACAGATTCTCCCTGGACAGACCAGAAAAAAACGCTTTCTTTATTGAAGGATCTTAATCTTGGTGTAGTAAAAGAAAAACTTATTTTAAGAGAGAACGCTGTTAATCTGTTGAATTCAATATGACTACTTTTTTGAATATCCTACTGATTGCGCAAGAATGACCTTCTGATCCGGCCGCAGCTTCATTACTTTTGGCGAGTGCAGGCCTGTCAATGTGGCCCCGCACAACAGTTGCAAGTCCTTCAGAAGCACAGTATAAGTAAACATTCTGACTAATAAAGCCTGTGTCAGCAACTGAATAGAACTCCTTCTCCTCATTCGTTGCAGTCCCCGTTTTCGAGAAATCAGCTACATAGATGAGGTTCACAGGCGCATCTTTCACGAACGACTGG
>JAGVMY010000023.1 GCA_020053565.1 Thermodesulfovibrionales bacterium | reverse complement strand
AATCTCCTCTTCGTGAGAAACAGAAATAACTTCATAAAGACTCAATACAGACCCTTTTATTTGATTGAGCAGTGCTGATTCATCATCTTTTAACTCTTTATTGCATTTGCTGTAAATGTCAATAAATGTCTCTTTATCATTGTTGACTTCATAATCAAAAATGAGCCAGTCCTCAAAATTCATAAAGGCAATATCAAGAGCAATGCCCCTGAGAAAATCTTCCGGATAGTTATCTTCCCAGAAATATTCATATGCTTTGTCTATCGTATCTTTATAGTGTTCTCTCGCATAAAGAATCATTGATTGAAAAAGTGTTGTTTTAAGATCCTGTTCTTTACCCATATTCTCTTTCTCCTCATATTAAAAATAATACCAGATTTCTTCTTGCTCTCACATTAATCTCTCAAACAACTTTACTATAATTGTGTTTGATATAAACAGTCCCTTCCTTGTAAGCCTGAGATTACCGTTTTCAATTTCAAGATAACCATCGTCAACTAATTCTTTGCATGCATTAAGAAGACTATCGCACTCCCCTTTATCCCCCCTTGCCAAGGGGGGAATGAAGGGGGGTAGTCTATTAATGCTTACCCCTTCCATCTTTCTCAATCCCAGAAATATGAATTCTTTAACAGTGTCCAGATGGGTGAGTTTGGTTAATTCTATCTCCGGGATTATCCCGTTGCACACATTTTCTACATATTTGATAATCTCTTCGGTATTTCTTGAACGTATGCCATTGATAAATGAGTGAGCACCTGCGCCAACTCCGATATACTCTCCTCTCTTCCAGTAGTTGAGATTGTGAATACACCGAAATCCTGGCAATGCAAAGTTTGATACCTCATAATGCTCATAGCCACAGAAGGTCAGATAATCTATTACATGGTTATGCATTTCAAGTATGAGTTCTTCATCGGGCATCTTAATCTTACCTGAAAATCCCTCCGTTTCCGTATTAATCACCCCTCTATATCCCCCCTTGGCAAAGGGGGAATTTAAGGTGGGTGAGGGGGGATTAATTTCATCAGATTGTATTAATTCATATAAAGGTGTATTTTCTTCAAGTGTCAGTTCATACGTGGAGATATGAGCAGGTGATAATTCAACAGCCTTTGAGATTGACTTTCTCCATGAATCAATTGTCTGTCCGGGAATTCCATACATTAAATCAATCGAAAAATTGTGTAGTCCTGTATTTTTTATCATTTCAATCGATTTTACTGCATCTGCTGCTGTGTGAATCCTTCCGAGTGTTTTGAGTTCCTCATCGTTGAAAGATTGAATTCCAATGCTCAACCTGTTCACACCGAGGAAAAGCAATGTATCTATCTTGGATTCATTTACTGTTCCTGGATTTGCCTCGACTGTTATCTCGATATTAGATGATAAATTAAAATTATCCATAAGGCATCGAAATAGTTGTGTGAAACATTCATAAGGAAGAAGTGAAGGTGTGCCACCCCCGATGTAAATTGTCTTTAGTGTATTTGCAAAACCTTTTTTGAGGCTCAATTCACTACATAAGGCATCTGTATATGTTTTCGCAAGTGATTCATCATATGGCACAGAAAAAAAATCGCAATACAGGCATTTTCTGATGCAGAAAGGGATGTGTATGTAGAGGAATTCCGGCATAGATTTAGAATAACACACGGCATTATTTGCGAATATCATTTTTAGTCCTTATTATCACAAAATACTATAAAAGTGATGTCATTGATTTTATTTTGAATTATCTTTTATTAAATTCTAAAATGTCTAATAAAAGACCCTTGGAGGTGACGTATGACCGGATTTACCTCTCGCTCTAATGCACAAAGAAAATGCCATGCACTGCATTGCTTTCATGTCTATGTGCTTGTCATTTTTCTTCTCGGCTCGCATGCCGTCCTTCTCACCGGCTGCGGCAGCAGCACTGCCTTTGATCCCGAGATCGAGTATGCACGGGCCTGCGCCGACGCAAGCACCGTCACTTATGAAAAGATATCACAACAACTCACCCCGATCCATAACGATAACAAAGACCTTATCTGGGAGAATAATGTACCGGGCACCAGGGTGCTCGTGGTCAGCTTTGCCGGAGAAGTTCCGTGCAAGGCATATGAGTGCCCTCCCGAAGGGTGCTCTCCCACTGATACCTGCAAGGCGGGAAGGGAATGCCCAAATTACAAGTTCGACACATGGGTAACGGTGGCCCCCGAGGTGAAAAACTACTTCAAAGGCACCCAGCCTGACCCACTCAGGATCGCACAACTCTTCGGACTGCCCCCTTCGGATGCAGTCAACAAGAAATGTTTCATCGAGATCTTCGTTTCTCCGAAGAACCTCTACCGGCCATGCCCTGACCCGGAGATCACCGATAGGGAGTGCCTCACCGATTTCAATGATAGTCCTTTTATCATGTATGACACGGCGAACAAGATATACGCCAACCAAGCCTGTGAACAGGGACAGTGCAGCTTCAAGGACTTCAAGGGATGGTTCAATAACCGTAAGGACTACCTCTATGCCTCATCATCCCCATATCCATGGACAAGGTTGGGGTACACCTACGATTGGGGAAATCCTCAGAACCATGTCGGTCTTTCGGAGTTCGTGCTGCACGGAAAGGTCGAGAGCGGAGCGGGCGTGCCGGTGAAGATCATATCGGTAACAAAAGTCGCGGACTACTTCAAATGAAAACTACCAATACCAATACCAGAAATTGTGATATAGTACCATCATTAAACCAGCAAAAGGCAAGTTGGTATATTAATTGTTGCCGCCGCGCTGCGCGCGACGGCAACGGCGGAGCTAAGCTTCCGCTTTTCAGCTCTTTGTTGGCGCTGACATCAGGGAAGATATGGAATGATT
>JAGVMY010000160.1 GCA_020053565.1 Thermodesulfovibrionales bacterium | reverse complement strand
GATGCCACGGTATACGATGCCACGGTATTTGCCGAAGGAGGCGTGCCGTTTAATATTACGAACCAGAACTACCGGTGGTGTATCCAGAGAACCCCTGCCGTCGCGCCGGCAAATCTGAGCTTCAGAAACACTGCCAACACGGCAAATATTGTATTTTCTACAGACTGTTCAGCCCTTGCCGAAGCTTCATGGACGCAATCAAATACCGTCGTTATATCCGGGTCTCCCAACTTGTCGGGAAGTTTTAATCTCACCTTTTTTGTGAGGGACAATAATGACCCTGCGGGAACGAACGACAATATCGCCCAGAAGTTGTTTGTGCTGACAATCCATCATGTTGCACGCAGTACAGGCTGCTCCGGTTTCAGGGTATGGAATGGAATCGGTGCAAAGCGTGACTTCAAGCTTGACGGCTTCTGCAGGAACGTAGGCAATAACGCAGAGATTACCGTTGACCCGACCCGTCTCCTTAATTCCGGCGAGATCATTGAACGCTTCAGTTCAACCACCGGCGTCTGCACCGACCTTGTCGACTCGATAACATTCAATCAGGCAGTGAACGCCGATGCTTTGGACAACGACTGTAAGGTAGACTATACTACAACAGGGGTAGTGAACAGGTAGGTAATAAAATAGGTAGAGTAGAGAACTGGTGAGTAGTAATTAGGGACACATCCAAAGCATCAGAAAGGTAGGGGTCAAACCTTCATTATTCATTTATCAATCTCTCCCTGAGAATTTCCATTTCTTTCTTTAATCTCTTTTCCTTATCAAGTCTTCCTTCTATTGTCTTTATTGTAGGATTCATAATTTGGTGTTAGGCCTTGAAAATTGACAAACTCATAAATATCTGCGGAAGCAGTAAATCTTTAGGGGGGAACCAAGGATCAAGAATAAGAGCAGGGGTTACAGCTGTATTATTTGTTTGAAATTTATATACAGCATGTGGTATTTATAAATATGCAATCAAATGAGTTTGTTTTTACAGGCATAATTTTCAAAGAAGGTGAACGATACACATCGCTCTGTCCAGAGCTTGATGTAGCATCTGAAGGTGATACTCCAGAAGCTGCATCAGCAAACCTGCTTGAGGCTGTTACATTGTATCTTGAAACCGCAATTGAAGGGAATCTCCCCTATCTCCGACCAGTTCCGCAGGAGGAGGACCCAAGAAAGATATGTCCTAAATCCATCATAAAAGTCTTCAATCTGAGGGTAGACCTTCAAATAACGGCTCATGCCTAAACTTCCCTCTGTAAAACCCCACGAAGTTATCAGGATTCTGGAGAATATCGGATTCTATAAGGTGAGACAAAGAGGGAGCCACCTTCAGATGAAGCGAGGCAATCTTTTAGTAACAATCCCTGTCCATCCTGGCGATTTAAATCCATGCACTCTAAAGTCTATTCTCCGTCAGGCTAAATTAGATGTGGAAGAATTTCTGAAATTACTATAACTACTGCCAGGTCAACTTCGTGCTCACAGACTGATTCTTTTTCATGTGTTTTATAGGGTATAATCTTTCATGAACATTTATCTCATTGATGGAAACTCGTACGCCTATCGAGCGTACTATGCAATAAAAAGTCTTGCCACATCAAAAGGACTTCCGACTAATGCTGTCTATGGTTTCACAAACATACTCCTTAAAATCATTCGTGAAAAGAAACCTGATGGCATTGTAGTATCTTTTGATTCACCTGTTCCCACGAAGAGACACATAATCTTTGAAGAGTATAAAGCACACCGGCCTGAAACACCTCAGGGTCTCGTGGAGCAGATGCCCCTGATAAGAAAAATGATTTCTGCCTTTAATATAACGATATTCGAGATGCCCGGTTATGAGGCAGATGATATTATCGGCACTGTGGCAAAGGCTGCGGTATCTGAAGGGAAGGATGTATTTATCGTTACTTCAGATAAAGATATGCTCCAGCTTGTCGGGAAAGGCGTCAAGATATATGACCCGATGAAAGACAGAATCCTTGATGAAGAATATGTGACAGAAAGATTTGGTGTTGAGCCTGAAAGGATTACCGAATTCATGGCCCTCGCAGGAGATGCGGTTGACAACATACCCGGGGTAAAAGGTATAGGTGAGAAGACCGCGAAGGAGCTTCTTTCAGGTGTCGGAAGTCTCGAAGAGTTGATTGGGAATACAGAACTGATAAAGAAAGAAAAGCTGAAGAAGCTTATCGCTGAAAATGCCGATATAATCAGGCTGAGTCAGAGACTTGCAACCATTGATACATCTGTACCTCTCACTATTGATGTGGAAGAATTCAGGTTAAGAGAGCCTGATTGGCCTGTTCTCCTTTCACTGTTCAGAGAATTTGAATTCGGGAGTCTTATGAAACTCATCCCGTCAGAGATATCCAGTGAGAGAAACTACGAAATAATTTTTTCTTCTGAGAGACTGAAAGAAATAGTGACACTCATAAAAGATGAGTTCGCTCTTCATATTGAGTCATCCGCCTCTGGCGGAGGTGGTAATCCCATAACTGATCGCGTTGTTGGAATCTCATTATGTACAGAAAAAGGGCAGGCATTTTATATCCCCGTTTCCCATTCATATCCGGATGTGCCTGCTCAGATAAATAAGGATGATGTATTAGAAATGCTTTCATCAATTCTCAAAGACGAAAAAGTATCAAAGATAGGACACACTATCAAGTACGACATAATCATGCTCCGAAAAGAGGGGCTTTCTATTGAAGGAACCATCTTCGACACAATGATCGCATCTTATCTCATTAATCCGAATAAACCAAATCACAGACTTGAGGAAGTCGCAGTTGACTATTTATCAAAAAGGAAAAAGACCTTAAAAGAGATACTCGGCAAGGAAGATTCATTCGCAAAGATTCCCATAGAAGAAGCATCTCCATATGCTGCAGAGAATGCAGGCCTCAGTTTTGAATTAAAAGAAATTTTGTTCAGCCAGTTAAAGGAAGACAATCTTGAGAAGATTTATTTTGACATCGAGATGCCGCTTATCCATGTGCTTGCAGATATGGAAGAGACTGGATTAAAGATAGATGCGGGAAAAATGAATGATATCTCAAAAGAACTTGAAAAAGAACTTGACAGCATTCAGAAGAGGATTTATTTTCTCGCAGGAGAAGAATTCAATATCAATTCACCGAAACAACTGAGCAGAGTTTTATTCCATAGCCTTGGATTTCAACCACGAAAAAAGACAAAAACCGGTTTTTCTACAGAAATGGGTGTGCTTGAAGAGCTTGCAGCATCCCATGAACTTCCACGGGAGATACTCAACTACAGGAGTCTGAGCAAACTGAAGACGACATATATTGATGTACTTCCGGTACTTGTCAATCCAGAGACAGGACGCATCCATACTTCATTCAATCAGACAGCAACCTCCACAGGAAGACTGAGCAGCAGTGACCCTAACTTGCAAAACATCCCTATCAGGGGAGAATGGGGAAGACGTATACGAGAGGCATTTATTGCAGAAGAAGGTTGTCTTCTGCTTTCAGCAGATTATTCACAGATTGAATTGAGAATCCTCGCACACCTGAGTGATGACGAAGGTCTCATCAATGCCTTTAGAAATGGCATTGACATTCATTCACGGACAGCATCTGAAATCTTTGGTGTCCCTATCGATAAGATTAACACTGATATAAGGAGGATTGCAAAGACAGTGAACTTCGGCGTTATTTACGGCATATCACCATTCGGGTTATCAGAAGCACTGAGCATCACGAGAGATGAAGCAAAAAAATATATAGAGCAGTATTTTCAGAGGCATCCCGGTGTGAAAAAGTATGTAGAAAGAATCCTTGACGAGGCAAGAAATAAGGGTTACGTGGCTACACTCTTCGGGAGAAGACGTGCGATTCCGGAGCTCAAAAGCCAGAACGCAACAATACGGCTGCAGGGTGAAAGACTTGCAATAAATTCACCCATACAGGGTACGGCAGCAGATATTATCAAGATTGCGATGATAACTATCTCGAAGAGGTTTAAAGAGAGAGGATTACACACAAAGATGATCCTGCAGGTCCATGATGAACTTTTATTTGAGATTCCAGCAAATGAGCTCGAAATAGTAAAAGATATTGTAAAAAAGGAGATGGAGGGAGTTATCCCGCTTTCTGTACCTGTGAGTGTGGACATCAATTACGGGAAGAACTGGGCAGAGGCGCATTAACAACAATTTCAAAAATAAAATGTATAGAAAAGGCTGCTTCAGTCCCGACACGGTCGGGATTATAAACGACAGATTATTAAAATGGCAATCGTAAGTGCTTTACACATCAAAAGTTTCTTCGTTTACGCCTCAAAAGTTTTTTCTTTAAGGTGTCGTGATAAAAATTCTTTACCAGCCTGTTCTATATTAACTTTTATTAACTTTATCCTATGGGTTAAGGTAAAATATATCCTCAAAAGGAGGGGGCTATGAAAAAGAAGGCAACTACAAAAAAAACAACGGTAACAATAAAAGAAACAGCAGCTGAGAAAAAATCTAAAAAGGAAACACCAAAAACAACCCTTAAACCTGTTCAAAAAAGTAAAGAGATAAAAAAGGTCAAAGCAAAGACAGAGAAGAAAAAAGCCCCCCTTAAAACCACAAAGAAAGTCGCAAAGAAAAAAATTACTGAGAAACCAAAGAAAGAAAAGGTTAAGGTTAAGATAAAGGAAAAACCAGAGAAAAAAGAGATAAAGAAGGTCGTAGCAAAGAAAGAGAAAAAGCCCAAAAAGGTTGCTCCTGCAGTCACAAAAAAGGTTAAACCTGAGAAAATCATCAAGAAACCAGAAAAAGAGATCAAAGCAAAGAAGGTTCCATTCCCCGGAAAAGCTCTCCTGAAAAAACCTGTAAAGGTACCACCATTTATTGAAAGAAAACCTGAAAAAGTTTTACGTCCTGTAACAGAGGCGAAATATCCACCCGACCTTGCCGAGATACTGCCGAAAGGATATGATGAGGATAGTGTCACACTTATGATTGTTGATCCAGGAAAGCTGTTTGCATACTGGGAGGTGCAGGAAGACACTGTTGCAAGTCATGAAGGTACTCTTATTCTCAGAGTTTATGATGTGACTGATGTTGAATTTGATGGTTTGAATGCAAATAGCTATTCTGATATAGCAGTACATGAGAGATTAGGGAGCTGGTATTTAGATGTGAATCCTGAAAAAGAATTTATTGTAGATATTGGTTTTATAAATCCTGCAGGTGTTTTTGTGACAGTTGCAAGGTCCAATAAAGTTTCAACGCCTCGGAGAGCAGTTGCAGAAGAAGGTGTGCTGCCTGAGCTCTACGAAGCAGGCCCCCGCATTGGATATGAGTAGTGCATGTTGACATAAGCATTTCTCATGTAACCTGAACTGACTCTCTATTTTTGATTTATCTCTTTTCTTGTTTTCGACTTCTTCATTAATAAACAAAAAAGAATTTGATATAATGTCTAAATATTAAAGTCGCAACCATATTTTTAAAGGAGCATACATTAATGGCAGATGAAGACCTTTCAAAATTAAAGATAGACAAATCCGTATCCCCTGCCCGCATGGGAAGACATAGAAAACTGCTCTATTGGGTGGGAGCACTACTCGTTGTTGTACTCACTGGATTCCTGTACTTTCAAGGTGTTTTTTCTCCAGCTGTTCAAGTTGAAGTTTTCAGCGTTGCGAAGATTTATCCGTCTCAGGCCTTTACTTTGTTGAATGCCAGTGGTTATGTAGTGGCCCAGCGTAAAGCTGCCGTGGCATCAAAGGTCACCGGACGCCTCATTTCTCTCTCGGTTGAGGAAGGAAGTCGGGTGAAAAAAAATGAGGTGATTGCCCGAATGGAAAATGAGGATGCTCTTGCCTCACGTGATCAGGCAGAAGCTAATCTTAATGTTGCCCACTACAATCTTGAACAGGTTAGAGCTGAACTCCAGGACGCAACCCTTTCTTTTAATCGCTATAAGGATTTACTTGACAAGGGATTCGTGGCAAAGGCTGATTACGATGCATCAGAGGCACGATATAAAAAAGCAATCGCAGCAGTTGCCGCTGCAGAAGCAGCAGTAAAAGCTAATGCTGCAGCGCTTCAGGGAGCAAAGGTAATGATTGAATACAGCCTTATCCGCGCTCCCTTTGATGCAGTCGTGTTAACCAAAAATGCTGATATAGGCGACATCGTCACACCTATAGGTGCTTCTGCCAATGCAAAGGCTGCGGTGGTCACTATCGCTGATATGAGCTCTCTCCAGGTAGAGGCTGATGTGAGTGAATCCAATCTGCGACAGATAAAGGTCGGGCAACCTTGCGAGATACAACTGGATGCACTCCCTGACTTACGTTTCCGTGGAGTAATCCATATGATTGTACCGACTGCCGACCGCAGCAAAGCTACGGTAATGGTAAAAGTCAGATTTATTGACAATGACCAGCGCATATTACCTGAGATGAGTGCGAAGGTTGCATTCCTCTCAAGGCCGACAAAACCTGAAGAGCAGAAACCCCTCACTGCGCTGAACCCGGCAGCTCTCCTTACCCGAAATGGAAAGAAAGCAGTCTTCCTTATCAAAGGAGACCAGGCAGTAGAAACCCCGGTAACACCCGGAGAGCAGATCGGTGATATGATTGAAGTTCTGAGCGGGGTGAATGCTGGAGATAAAATAGTACTGAAGCCTTTGAATAAAATAAAAAACGGCTCAAAGATAAAGGTTCTGGAAAAGTAAATGGGGAGCAAAGCACCCATTGTAGAAATAAGAAACCTGTATAAGTCATACCATCGTGGCAACCAGATTCTTCCTGTATTGAATGATATAACCCTCGATATTGACGAGGGTGAATTTCTTGCATTGATGGGTCCATCAGGTTCAGGGAAGACTACCCTGTTAAACCTGATTGCCGGTATAGACAAGGCTGACAGCGGTACTATCAAAGTCAGCGGTGTAGAAATTACCTCTCTCTCAGAAACCGAACTTGCGCTATGGCGTGCGACCAACGTGGGCTTTATCTTCCAGTTTTACAATCTCATTCCTGTACTCACTGCCTTTGAAAACGTAGAACTCCCCCTGCTTCTTACCAGTCTCTCCAGAAAAGAGCGGCGGGAACATGCAGAGATGGCACTCCGTGTCGTCAACCTCTACGACAGGATGGAACATTACCCGGGCCAGCTTTCCGGCGGGCAGCAGCAGCGTGTCGCTATTGCAAGAGCTGTTGTACCGGATCCGACCATACTTGTAGCAGATGAGCCAACAGGTGACCTTGACCGCGTTTCCGCAATGGAGATATTGGACCTTATGGAACGCCTCGTTCACGGATTTGGCAAGACTATTATTATGGTGACCCACGACCCAAGGGCTGCAAAAATGGCTCACATCATTAAGCATCTTGATAAAGGTGTGCTCAATGTATATCCTCAAAATCATCTCTAAAAACACCCTCCGCCATAAACTCCGCACATTTCTTACTATTCTTGGCATTACCATTGCCATCCTTGCATTCGGTCTCCTGAGAACCTTGATAAGTGCATGGTATTCAGGAGTCGAAGCATCTTCTGCGAGCCGGCTCGTTACGAGAAATTCCATATCACTCGTCTTTCCACTTCCTCTTTCTTATAAAGAGAAGATACGCCAGATAGAGGGGGTAAAACTTGTATCTTACGGGAACTGGTTTGGAGGTATTTATATAGATGAAAAAAACTTTTTCGCAAATTACGCTGTTGAACCGAAAATCTATCTTGACCTGTATCCGGAAATTATTATTCCTCCTGACCAGAAGATGGCTTTTTATCGAGATAGAAAGGGCGCTGTTGCAGGCCGTAAACTTATTGCTAAATATGGGTGGAAGCTCGGTGATAGTATAATCCTGAAAGGGACTATTTTCCCGGGTAACTGGGAGTTTGTCATTAGAGCCATTTATTACGGGAGAGACAAGACCGTTGATGAGACTGCGTTCTTTTTCCATTGGGACTACCTCAACGAAAATATGAAAAAAACTGCACCGCTTAGAGCTGATCAGGTTGGTTTTTACATGATTGGCGTAACAAACCCACACATTGCAGCAGAAGTAGCAGTTGCAGTGGACAAAACCTTTAAAAACTCCCTCGCAGAAACCCTGACTGAAACCGAAAAAGCCTTTCAGCTCAGTTTTATATCCATGACTGAAGCGATTGTCATTGCCATACAGCTGGTTTCGCTGGTAGTAATTGTCATCATTATGGCAGTGGTGGCAAATACTATGGCAATGACAGCTCGTGAACGTTTTGGAGAATACGCTGTTTTTAAAACCATGGGATTCAGGGGGTGGCATATTGCTGGAATGATATTCGGTGAATCCCTGCTTATTACAATGGTGGGATGTGCTGTAGGTATTACCCTTACTTTCCCGGTAGCTCACATTTTTGCCACTGAGTTAAGTACCTATTTCCCTGTGTTCAACGTAACTACGAAAACCATATGCTTAGATATAGCAGCTGCACTCATAGTAGGTGTAGTGGCTGCACTTTTCCCAACCTATCGTGCGATAAGAATTCGCATTGCCGACAGCCTCAGGAGAATAGGATAGGTGAGAATACCATTATCATATAGCTTTCGTAATCTCTGGACTCGTCGGCTTACCACTATGCTTACTACTTCAGGTATGGCCCTGGTAGTATTTGTCTTTGCCTCAATTTTAATGTTGGCTGAAGGGCTGCAAAAAACCCTTGTAGAAACCGGTTCATACGATAATGTGGTGGTCATTCGCAAATCATCTGTTTCTGAAGTCCAGAGCGGGGTTGATAGGCTGCAGGCCTCGATAATAGAAACCCAACCAGAGGTAGCTTTAGGAGCAAACAGCCAGCTGCTCTTAGCCAAAGAACTGGTGGTACTTATCAGTCTCCCAAAGCGAGGAAGTGATAAACCTTCCAATGTAGTTATCAGGGGGATTTCAGAAAGTTCATTAATGATGAGGCCACAGGTTAAACTCGTTGAGGGTCGTATGCCCAGACAAGGCTCATCTGAAATAATCGCCGGGAATAGTATTGCGAAAAGGTTTAAAGGAGGCGGCGTAGGCGAGGTCCTTCGCTTTGGCATGCGTGACTGGACAGTGGTCGGGATATTTGATGCAGGAAATACCGGCTTCAGTTCAGAGATATGGGGAGATGCAGACCAACTCATGCAGGCATTCCGCAGACCTGTTTATTCATCAGTGCTTTTAAAACTGCGAAACTCTTCTGAATTCCAGGGATTCAAGGAAAGAATAGAGAGCGACCCTCGCCTTACACTTGAAGCAAAAAGGGAAACCAGGTACTATAAGGACCAGTCAGAGATCATGGCAAAATTTCTCCGCATTATGGGCATATCCCTCACGATAATATTCTCCCTCGGGGCTATCATCGGCGCTATGATCACCATGTACGCTGCAGTGGCTCACCGTACCGGTGAAATCGGCACATTACGTGCCATCGGTTTTCAAAGAACGAGCATACTGAGTGCATTTCTCATTGAGTCGTTATTGCTTGGATTTTCAGGTGGCTGTATCGGACTGTTTTTTGCCTCTTTCTTACAGCTTTTCACTATTTCAACAATGAACTTTCAGACGTTTTCAGAACTTGCCTTTAATTTTTCCCTGACCTTTGAAATTATATACAAAGCCCTCCTCTTCTCTTTGATAATGGGCTTTGTCGGCGGCGCGCTCCCTGCAGTGAGAGCATCGCGTATGAATATAGTAGAATCATTACGGGCAAGTTAATATGCGAAAAAACATATTCTCAAATTTAGATATAAAGGTTTGAATAAGCTTGGAGTAAAGAGCACAGAAAAATATGAAAATCCTTATATTAGGGAGTACAGGTTTTATAGGGAAAAATTTATGCAAGGAGTTGCTCTCTGCTGGACATAACGTAGTCGTTTTTACAAGCAATGAAGCAAAAGCACAATCATTATTTGGAAAAAATGTGGAGATAATCGAGTGGACTGGTTATGCACCTCTCTTGCCCTCTCATACACTACAAGATGTAAGTGCTGTTGTTAATTTAGCTGGTGAATCTATTGGTAATCATCGTTGGACAAAGTCTGTAAAAGAAAAGATATTCCAGAGTAGAATCAAGACTACTCAGGCAGTTGTCAATGCCATCAAAAATAAAGTATTAAGCTCGAAGATGCTTATAAATGCTTCAGCAGTTGGATTTTACGGCCCACACAATGATGAGGAAGTTACCGAAAGTTCATCAGCAGGAAGAGATTTCCTGGCAGAAGTATGCAAAGCCTGGGAAGCAGAGACATATAAAGCAGAGAGCTATGGTACTCACGTTGTGACAGTCAGAAT
>JAGVMY010000108.1 GCA_020053565.1 Thermodesulfovibrionales bacterium | reverse complement strand
GGCTGAATGCTCATGTCGTCACCAAGCCTGACAAGACCATTAAAGAGTTTTGCAGATATAATTCCTCCGTTCACATCAACTATGAGAGCAGGATCGAGTGTCGTAGGATTTGTAGTGAGTCTGTAATAGATATACCCATCAAGTCGGTTTTGTGATGAACATGAACAAGAATAGAGAATACAAAAAAAAGAGCACAGATAAAGAAATACCTTAAAGAAACTTTTAGATATCTCTGCTCTGTGCTCTGACTTCTCAGTTCTGATTTTTTAGAACCTCAGGAATGCGCCAATACTTCCGGACTCCTGTAATGTTTTATTCTCGGGTATTATATCGACGATTGCTCCCTGTTCAACTGCCTTCTGTGCAGTGAGTTCGATTATGTAATTCACTTTCTGCATCTCACCTTTGCAATAAGGACAAGATGCTATATCCTGAATGTTGAGATAACTACAGTTTTTGCATGAGAGACCGGTTTGCTTATAATCTTTCAGAAATATAAGTTTCATAATACTGCCTTCCTGGAGAGCGTTTAACACATCCTCTATTCCTATGACCGCGTTTTCATTCTTCATTGACCTCGTGAGCAAATCATTGACCGTCTCAGCTTCTTTCTTTTTCTCGAATGCCTGGAGAACAGGCTGTGCTTTTTCGAGTATCTCATTACTCTTCGCAAACATCTCAGCCTGAAACGTCCCGATAATCTTATCTGCCACTATCTGCGGAAGCATAGCTTTTACTTTTTTAATAGTTCCTTCTGAGCCGCCGATTATCAGCCGTCCAACATATTCACGGGAAAGAAATGTTTCTAACTGTTTTACTACATCTTTCAAATGAAGACCGACGTGATAATCTATATGTCTTTCATAACTTTTCCCTGAAAGTGCAAACCAGCCACCTTTCTTATGTTTTCCGGGAACGTCCTCTGTATGAATCTCTGAATATTCTTCTATTTCTCCTAAGTGAACGATAAATAACCTTGCTGATTCCCTGTCCACAAGCAAAAGAGCATACCGCTGATAATTGTCAAGAATGTCAAGGAGTGGTTTAATATATGGTGCTCTGTCCACAATAATTTCATTTTTTACAGGTACGGACAGATGAAATTCCTTCCAGTAATTTTTTTCAGAAGAACTCAAGATCGATAGTCCTTTTTTAAATGCCCGTTTATTTGTAATAATATATGATTCAATCTTTTCAAGGTCGCTATTTACTTTTTTCAACACAATCTTATCAAGTTTTTCTGCTGTATCTTTGAGCATATTTTTTACATGTATCACATAATTGTTCTTTATGTTTGTCATCGGATTGACATTAAGATAAAGACTTACGAAAAAAGCATCTCCAGCCTGCATCTTTGCTATTTCCTTGAGCTCCTCCCGGCTAAGCATGTGCTCCTCCTTTTAAAATGTTACAGATTTTTCTCTCTTGATGCCTTTACAAATGAATAAAACAGGTCTATAGAAAGATTGTCGTCCATCAGATGTTCAGGATGCCATTGTACCCCGACGAGGAAAGGATAGTCCCCCCTATAAAATGCCTCTATGATTTTATCCGGAGAACGTGCAAAATCTATGAGGCCGTTACCCAGCCTCTTTATTGCCTGATGGTGTGTGCTGTTTACAGAAAACTTGCCTTTCGTAAGAAACCTGTTTTCTGCTATCACAATAATATGATACCCTTTTCCATGATTAATTTCTACTGATAATTCTGAACCAATATCCTGATACAACGTGCCTCCGAAAACAACATTTATAAGTTGCATTCCGTAACAAATGCCGAGTACAGGTTTTTCACGACTTACCACCTCTTTGAGCAAAGAAATTTCAAAATCACTTCTTTGTCTCGGGACAGGTTTCACAGTAGGTGTCATCTCTTCGTTGTAGTAAAACGGGTCGAGGTCATCACCTCCTGGTATAAGAAGCCCGTTAATGCTTTCTGCGTAGGGCAATGGATTACCAATTGGGGGAAGAAGTATCGGCATACCACCTACCCGTATTACTGCATCAGTATAGTGCTGCTTGAGTCTCAGATATTCATCTTCTCTATCTATTGTGATGCCGATTATCGGACTGTTCATAACAGTTTCATTACTTTATTAATATAATGAAGAACGGGGCTGACTTAAGCGACATCAGAGATTTTTTGGTAACAGTTCTTAGTGAAATGGAGTGTCCACAGCCTCGACTGTTCGAATCCCGAAAGCTTTCGGGATGAGTTTCGAGGTTGTAGCGGAATAAGCTTAGAACTGTCAAAAAATATCGTAGTAAGCGAAAGTCAGTCCTGTTCCTCAAACTCACATGTTTTTTATTATACTTATCCCCCATTTTTAAGGACTTTCCCTGCATTAATCCCTGTTAACTCTCCTTCCCACATAATCGGTAACCCGTTCACGATAACATAATAAATCCCTTTAGGTCTTAAAAAGGGCTCATGAAATGTTGCCCTGTCAATTATCTTTTCATGGTCAAATATCACAATATCTGCGAATAGACCCTTTTTTAAGATTCCCCTCTTCTCTATACCAAATGTTTTTGCAGGAAGCATTGTTATTTTATGAATAGCTTCGCTCATGCTCATCAGTTTTCCATCTCTCACATATGTTCCAAGAAACCTCAGAAAACTCCCGAAGCCTCTTGGATGGGGTTTGCCTTTGCGCGTAGTTCCTGAAAAACTTTTGGCTGAACTGTCTGAGCCGACCATACAATAGGGTAATGAGAGAAATCTTTTCAGATTCTCCTCATGCATAAATGAAAAAATTGCACTGACTTTCAGTCTTTCTTGAATTAAAATTTCACACAGCACATCAACTGGTTCTTTTCCCTTCATATGAGCTATATCTGAAAGACTTTTCCCCTCCATCCACGTGTTCTTCTCTGAAGGAACAGATGATATGAAAACCTTATCCCAGTAATCCTTTGATGGATGTGCATCCCTTATCTCTTTTTTTATCTGTTTTTGAAACTTTGAACTCTTCAATCTTTTTAACTCTTCCTCTGAACCTCCTGCATAAGTCCATGTTGGCAGTACTGTATCAAGGTCTGTGCTCGAAGCAGTGTAAGGGTATCGATCACATGTGAGATAATCTCCTTCTCTGTTTGACTCTTGAAGGAGTGTTATGACATTGTCGATCTTGTGCCAGTTTTCTTCTCCGCTTGTCTTGATATGGGAAATATGAACCTTAATCTCTGCTTCTTTCCCGATCTTGATAATTTCCTTGATAGATTCTATTAACTCATCTCCTTCACTCCTCATATGAGATGTGTAAATAAGATTCTTACAACACCTTGCCATTTCAATCAGCTCTTCTGTATCTGAATACACACCAGGTGGATAGATTAAACCAGTAGAAAGCCCGATAGAACCTTCCTGGATTGACTTTTTCGTGAGAGCACACATCTTCTTTAATTCTGCCCTTGTTAATTTCCGATCTTCATATCCAGTTACAGATGCCCTTATATTCCCATGACCTACGAGTGTTGCAAAATTGATGGTCAGCCCCTTTTTTTCAAGGATTTTGAAATACTCTTTAAAGGTTACCCAGCGTTCACGGATAGTATATTCTTTAAGGTCTTCTTGCCTGCGATTGAGTGCTTCTCCATAGAGAGGAGCAGCAGAGAGACCGCAGTTTCCATTTATTTCTGTTGTTATTCCCTGACAGACCTTGCCCTCTGCACGTGGGTCAGCAAGGAGCGTGAATTCTGAATGTCCATGAGTATCAATAAATCCCGGGGTAACTGCTAACCCATGAGCATCTATGACTTTTTCTGGCTTTGAACCAGTTTTCGACCGCCTCCCAATAAATGCAATGCTGTCCCCTGAAATACTTATGTCTGCCTTATATGGCTCTGAACCAGTGCCATCGAAAACAAGACCATTTTTTATGAGCAGGTCAATCTTCATCTTTTATCCTTCTCAAAAAAATTCTCCGGCGATTGTATGCTCTTCACAAATAATGGTAATAAGAGCATTGACACAATCCTTGCGCGGGCCCAGAAACCAGTTATATTGCCTTCTTTAATCTTCTCTCTATACATCTCAGCTACCTGTTCTTTGAGTATCGGGAGAGATTTCATGGTAAGGCCCATTGTAGAAAAAAATTCAACAACAGGAATCCCTAACCGCTCAAGAGGCTTTAAAAGTTTTCCAAAGCCACCCACCAGTAATTCTATCTGTGTTGTAGCAACAAGTATCTTTGCACCAGCTATCATAAAAAATACTCGCATCGTTCTGATTAACGATATGTGAAGACCTTCCTCTGTGATAATAACAGGCCCTGCACTGTAAAGTATCTTACCGTGCTGAAAAAGCATATTACTGACAAAGGTAAACAAAAGAAAAAGGCTTATCGGAATCCAGCCGCTCTTCAGAGATTTCAATGGTATCCTGAGAAGAAACACCAGGACTGCAACCAATATACCCAGATAAACAGTAATGTCCTGTATAAGAAAAAGAGATATGAGAAAAAGGATATAGAGGATAATTTTAATCTCTGGTGACAAAAGGATACCTATAGTCCTGCTACTTTCTGTACTGCAGGTACAGAAAATACATATGTGTCCAGTCCTGCAGCAATCGCTTTTGCAATCTGCATCCTGTAAGAATCCTTTGAGAGTAGTTTTTCTTCTTCGGGATTACTTATAAATGAGACTTCAACGAGGACAGAAGGCATCCTTGCACCAAAAAGCACATAAAAGAGCGCTTGTTTGACACCAAGATCCACTACATACTTTTTGGAGTCATTGTTCAGAGTTGATACCATGGATTTCTGGATATAGTTTGCAAGCTTCACAGATTCATCTCTTTTGTTCTGTCTCAAAAGATCATCTGTGATGACATTCACAGTATCCATCTGTCGATTCATCTCCCGCATCTTCTTCAGTGATATTGCATTCTCCCTTGCAGCAACCCTCAAAGCCTCTTCATCATTTGTCCAGTTAAGGAGATACGTCTCTATGCCTCTCGCCGCTCTTCTCGGACTTGCATTGGCATGTATTGATACAAAAAGGTCTGCATTTTTTTTGTTTGCTATAGCAGTCCTCTCTTCAAGGGGGATGAATATATCCGTTTCTCTTGTAAGAAAAACGTCATTCAACGGATTCTCTGCCAGTATCTTTTTAAGTTTCATGGCTATATCAAGCACAACGTTTTTTTCATAGAGTTTTCGAGGACCGACTGCACCAGGATCGTGCCCTCCGTGTCCCGGGTCAATGACAATTCTCCTCTTGATTGTGGTAATTTCTGGTTTCTTACCCGTTCCCTTTATCCCGTAGACATCAATAATAAATCGTGCAGGATCTTCAAGTACAAAGGCGTTGAAATCTGCAATATTCTCAAGGTCGAGAACAACCCTTACGGTATAAGGATCGAACTGACCTGCCCTCACGGTTTTCAATATCCCATCTCCCACAGGGAGACTGGTCTTGATCTCTTTTTCCAGTGAGGCATTTTTCAGGTCGAAATAAAGCCTGTCAGGATTCGCTATTCGATTCCTTGAAAATTCAACAGGCCCTGAGAGATCAACCACAACCCTTGTATAATCAGGGGATGACCAGTAGCGGATTCCTTTGACATCTATTTTGTGAGAAGCTGTAGAGGAAGAAAAAAAGATAAAAATGGAAACCAGAGATAAAATGACAGCAAACTGAAGTATACCTTTGTTTTTTGATTTATAATCCATGCTGACTAAACAGCTTGAACAGCAGTTATCTCCGGTATCTCTCTCTTTAAGTTAGCCTCAACCCAGTTTTTCAGTGTAATAGTAGACATCGGGCATGTGCCACATGCTCCCTTAAGCCTTACATAAACCACACTGTCCTTTATTTCAACAAGTTCTATATCTCCACCCTCTCTCTTCAGTCCTACCCTCACTTTTGAGAGAACCTCTTCAACCTTTTCCTTAAGCATAAACCCTCCTGAACAGTATTTATACTATATTTTCTATTTTATACCGCAAGTTCCTGTATAGCAACTATTTTTTTACCATAAAAATCGATAACCTCTTCATGGGATTGAATAAACAGGGTTCAAAAAGCTAGTAATTTTGACTCTTTATGACACTTTATGATACTCTAAGACACTTCCTAAGTATCTGATTTGCAAGAAAACCCTTATCTGCCGGAGTGGCGGAATTGGTAGACGCAAGGGACTTAAAATCCCTCGTCCCCAAAGGGCGTGCCGGTTCGAGTCCGGCCTCCGGCACCAAGAAATCAATAAGTTACAGCGCTCCATACCATCTCCACAGGACTCACCTGTGTGACGATATCTCAATGCCCGTTATCTCAGCCTTGATCCTAACCACAGCCTGTTGTTCTTGTTTACTGATAGAGAGTGGCATCGAAGGCATTTCAGGGAGCGTGGAATAACGACTGATATTGAAAGACCTTACCGCTTGACTCTTTTTTCTGATAAAATTTTGAAGAGATATTTATAATGAGAAAAATCATGTTATTTTTCAGACCTGGGTTTGTGGAATGGAAAAACTGATCATGCGTGATATGAAGGAAGATGATATCCCTTCCATATTGGAAATCGAACAGATTTCGTTCAGTACCCCCTGGTCCAGAGAATCTTTTCTCAATGAACTATATGAAAAATATGCATTATCAAAAGTTGCTGTATTTGAGGGAAACGTTATCGGATATATCTGTGCGGATTACCAGCATCACGAAGCTCATATCCTGAACCTTGCTGTGCATCCGGATTTCAGAAGACGGGGTGTTGCAACACTCCTGATGCATGAGGCAATAAGGGAATTGAAAAAGAAGGGCTGTGTTTTTCTGTATCTGAAAGTGAGGGCTTCAAATACCGATGCACAAAAATTCTATGAAATCTTCGGGTTTAAGGTTGAATCTGTCAGGAAAAAATATTATGGCGATCCAGATGAGGATGCACTGCAGCTGATGGCAAGGCTCTGACCTCGGCCTTAACCTCAATTTCAGCCTGTAGTTTTTGTTTGCTGATAGCGGGTACTGTACAATCTCAAAAACTCCTCTACTGTCAGTCCTGCCTTTTTTATCTGATCTCTTAGTAACCCCTGTTTTATTGGCTTACCCTTATGTACAGGGATTGATAGGATATTTACATTTCCTTCTTTTGTGAGTATTACATGACTCCCTGTCTGATTTCTAATCTTCCAACCTGCTCTCATAAATGCCTTTATAACCCTGTCAGGTTTCAGGTTATGCAGGCCACTCATGAGGCTTTTCTAACTCTCTTTTCTTCTTCCATTACCTCAAGATGACCTTTTATAGCATCCTTTATCATCTCAAGGGTCTCCTCTATTGTATCACCCTGAGAAGCACACCCGGGAAGGGAGGGACACTCTATCCAGTAACCACCATCCTCAGTATCAGGATGAAGGACTACAGCATATTTCTTGCCTCTTACCGTAACCTCGTATTTCTTTTCTCTCTGTAAGGCTGAAACTTCTCCCTTGAGTCCTTCGACAATTTCACCCAGGGCAAGGGAAAAGACAAGCTGACCGTTCTTTAAGGTGTCAAGAATAGCCTTCTTGTTCTTTGTAAGCACAAAGATAGTCTCTCCATCGGTTAAAAACCTGAGTTCTGAAAGAGGCTTCTTTATATCAGGCATGTGCTTTTTGAGGTAATTGATAGCCCTTCTGATCTTCTGAAGGCTTACCCCTTTATCCATAAGTGTCTTAGCAACCTTAAGTTGTATAAGGTCAGTGAAAGAATAAAGTCTCACAGAGCCATAACCTGAGGCTTCACTAACAGAAGGCTTTATGAAATGTGTCCTATCCCAGTAATCAATCTGCCTTAAGCTTAAGCCTGTGATTCTGGATACAGCCTTAGTGTTAAAGTTCATTTCGTACCTCCCGTTAATAAATACATTCATGTAATTAGAATACTAATAAAGATAATTAATGTCAAGAGGTAAAAGAAATGACTAATTTCATATAGGCATAGGATTAAGCTTTGAGAGACTTTCGTAGCTTCTGAACTGATGCGTTATTTCTTTATGCCTTTAAGTGCAAAAAATAGTAAAACAGTTACTCCTAAGATAACAATAGTCCTCATAGAGGCTATTCTATAATCCGTAGCAACAATATACCATTTGCTTTCATGTGTGTTGGGATCGTATTTAACTATTCCTTTAGTCATATAAACCACAAGCGGTGCAGTAATAAAAGCAACAATTAAAGCTACAGCAGCTAATATTAAAACAATCCTTTGATAAATATTCATAATTTACCTCACCGAGCCTCTTTCTAATTCAAAAATCATATAAGGGTTTTGGGTATCCACATATCTACGTCTGTTATAGAAGGTTATAGAAGGACGAATTGGGTAGAGTAGAGAACTGGCGTAGTAGCAATCGCCCTATCTCCAGTTCCCTCTCATCAAACCGTACGTTCAGTTTCCCGAATACGGCTTTCCAGTCATCTTCTTCCATAGGCTTTCGTAGTCTGTGTCCACGGAGCCTGCTTGGCCTTCTGATATAGTTTCCTCTGAAGTTCCCGAATCTTTTCAGGAGTTTCCAGCACTAAGCAATCCCCTTTCTTTCCTTCCTTTCTTCAGAAACGTGATGAAGGTATTGCCCCTTCCCTCTTTCAAGGTTTTGTTGTCCTTGAAATCCTATCGGTACTATGGGCAACTCC
>JAGVMY010000170.1 GCA_020053565.1 Thermodesulfovibrionales bacterium | reverse complement strand
GCCTCTTCCTGCATCTTCATCATTTCTGTCTGAAGCCTCTGGGCCTCACGCATTAAGTCTCCGAGCATCTTTTTTGACATGTCGTCCTCCTCTGTCCTCTATGTGTTGTCTTCTGTTTTCGGGGTTACATCTACGATTCTTCCATCAAAAAGTTCGAGGGCCTCTTTAATAATTGGCTCTTCCAATACTTTTTCCTTAAGGTCTTTTTTCATAATTTTATTTTCTTTTACCGTCTCTATTTTTAATGTAACATTGGTTCCAAGTTCCTCTGAAAAAATCTGTTTTATTGCTTCCATATTTTTTTCAATAGAGTCAACAAAAAGTGAGTCGGTGCCATTAAAGATAATAGTCAGGGTATCTCCTGCGAGCGTGAACTTTGCCCGTGATAATTTTGAGGCAAGAGGAGCATCAATCTTTTTTATTGCCTGTTCCCATATTTGATCCGGTTCGATCTGTTTTTTTTTCGTATCGAGGTGTTTCATTTCTCCATAGGACTCTAAGTTTTCCATAATCTCTTTGAGAGGTTTCATCTCGCTCAAAAAACTTGCCTTTAAGAGGGACATCTCAAGGGCAAGCCGTGGCGATGATGCAATTCTCACATCAGTCTCTGTCTTCATTATTTCTGAGAGTATAAGGGTAAGCTGGTCTTCGGATGTCCTGCTGATAATATCCTTTATTGCTTCTGTCTCCTCTTTGCTTACATCAAGTACCTCCTCGGGTTTTTTCATCACACTTGCCACTAACAGGTCCCTGAAGAACTTTACGAGCTCTTTTGTAAACGATTTAATATCTGTGCCTCTTTCCACCAGCTCGCCTATAATCTTCAGTATCTCCTCTCTATTGCCTTCGATCAATGCTATAGAAATCTGAGAGAGAAGTCCGAAGTCTGCAATCCCGAGCAGGTCTTTCACATCAGATTCTTTTATGTCAGATGAAAAGGATGATATCTGATCCAGGATGGTGAGTGAGTCCCGCAGGCTTCCGTCAGCAGCCCTTGCAATCATTTCAATCGCCTGACCAGAAATAATGATGCCCTCTGCATCTGATATTTTTTTAAGCCTTTCCTTTATCTTCTGGCTGGGTATCCTCCTGAAGGGTAAATGCTGACAGCGTGAAAGTACCGTCGTTGGTATCTTTTTCGGAGCTGTTGTCGCAAGGACAAATATCACATGGGGAGGTGGTTCTTCAAGGGTTTTTAAGAGCGCATTGAACGCGGCATCCGAGAGCATGTGAGATTCATCTATAATATAGACCTTATATCTTCCACCGGAAGGGACATACTTTACTCTCTCCCTGAGGTCTCTTATGTCGTTCACACTGTTGTTCGATGCACCATCTATTTCCATTACATCGAAAGAAGAACCATCTGTGATTGATGTGCAGAATATACATGAACCGCATGGCGTAGATGTTGGTCCGTCTTTACAGTTCAATGCCTTTGCGAGTATTCTCGCAGTGGAGGTTTTCCCCACCCCTCTCGGACCGGAAAAGAGATAGGCATGTGCAACCTTTCCTTGATCGATTGAATTTTTAAGGATATGGATTAAGGGTTCCTGACCAATAAGGTCATCAAACCCCTGAGGTCTCCATTTCCTTGCTAACACTAAATAACTCATATCTTTTCTTCCCTGTTTTTCTCCAACCAGGAAACGACGTCCTATGTCACACAGATAAAATGTTTACCGCTGCTTCCTTCCAGACCTGACGGGGTTCACACCTATCTATTGCATAGTGCCGTTTCCTGGTTGCAAAAAAACAGGATGGCGGAGAGAGAGGGATTTGAACCCTCGGTGAAGCTTTTAGGCCCCACACACGATTTCCAGTCGTGCTCCTTCAGCCTCTCGGACATCTCTCCATATACTTTATAATACATTAAGTTTGATTTTCTTATGAGTTGTGCGTAATAGGATAAAAAATAAACTCTTTTTTTACGAATTACACTTATGTGTAAAGAACAAGGATTTCTATTCTGTAGATTTTTTACCAAACCTTTCCCTGAACCATCTCATAATGTCATCATACGATGGAGGTGTGATTAAAAATATTTCTATGTCTCTGGGAAACTGGAGCTTTATCCTGTCTTCGTCTTTCATGATGAGCAGACCTGCTTCTGTTTCCGAGAGGTTGCTGTCTATTATATTCAGTATCTGTTGTAACCTTTTATCTGCACATTCCATATAAAACTCAAGGACCTTCTTAAATACCTCTTCTGTGTACACAATCCTGAGGCAGTTGGCCCAGTCTGTGTAAGGTCCGAATATTTCCTTGCTTTCCAGAGGGAATAAGGTACCTCCTTCCCCCACCTTCTTTTTAATGATATCCGGGATTCGCTCATTGATCTTTGCCAGTATATTGAGCGCCTCATTTCCCTGCAGGTAAATAAGCTCACAGAATATCTTATTTATCTTTCCTGCGATCTCAATCTTTTCGATCTGCTGAGCTACATCATCCCAGTATTTATTCACAAGGTCATTGTAGTCATCTGGTGCATCTTCAATAGGATAGACATTTGCGACACAATAGAGCTTTCTTTTCCCTGAAAAGATTTCTGCATCTGGTCTGTCAATCTGTCCTAATTCCATCATATTCACCCACCCCTTTTCACAATTTATGTCAACCCACCAATTTCAAAATATTTTCTTGTTTTGAAGGGCAGATGTGCTGATAAAAGCTTTTCCAGCAACACCTTATAGTCCTTTGGACTGGCCAGCCAGCCTTTCTTTAAAATGCACTTAAAGCTATGTCTGCATTTATGTGTATCATAATAAAATGTTGTTGCTTTGAAAAGATTTTTCAGCATGTCCGCCCTTCATTTTATACAATGTTTAGGTTAAGTAATAAAGTTGTTCTATGACAATTTCTTTTTCAGTAAATCATTCACCATCTGAGGGTTTGCTTTGCCTCTGGTCATTTTCATGACCTGACCCACAAAGAATCCAATGAGTTTTTCTTCACCAGCCCTGAACCTTTCAAACTCTTTTGGATGTTTTGCAATTACGTCATCAACAGCTTTTTCGATCGCACCCCCATCGCTTATCTGTACAAGTCCTTTTTGGTTGATTATTGCTTCGATATGGACTCTGAGCTTGGGAAGAGTAACTTCAATTGTCCCAATAATGTTTTTGCTTCTTTTATATTCTTCTGCCAAAAGAGCTTTTCCAGTAGCAGGATTAATTTTACCTTGCTCAATTTGTTCAAGTATAACTACAAGGTGGACGGGCTTTAAATTACATTCGTCGATGGTTATTCTATCCTCATTGAGAAGTTTAGTAAGTTCAACCATGATCCAATTGCTTACTACTTTTGGTTGTCCTCCGAGCGTTACTGCTTCTTCAAACCACTCAGCAAGCGCTTTTTCAGATACAAGTAAATCAGCATCATGTTCAGGAAGCCCATATTCTGAAACAAACCTTTTTCTCTTTATATCAGGGAGCTCTGGAAGAGATGCTCTTATCTCATCTAACCATCTCTGGTCAACTACTATTGGTACGAGATCTGGTTCAGGGAAGTACCTGTAGTCGTGTGCCTCTTCTTTTGTCCGCATGGATTCTGTTATCCCTCTCTCTGAGTCCCATAGCCGTGTCTCCTGCACAACCTTTCCCCCATCTTCCAAGACCTTTATCTGGCGTCTTATCTCATAGTCAAGGGCCTTTCCCACAAATTTAAAAGAATTAAGATTCTTTACCTCTGTCTTCACTCCGAATTCCTTCTGTCCCGCAGGCCTCACAGATACATTTGCATCACACCTTAAAGAGCCCTGCTCCATATTTCCATCACAAACTCCAAGATAACGCAGAATTGTCCGCAATTTTTTCATATACTCTACAGCCTCCTCAGGACTTCTGATATCAGGCTCAGAGACGATTTCCATAAGTGGAACTCCAGCCCTGTTTAAGTCCACAAAGCTGTAATTACCTCCGCCTGAGGCGGATTCATGTATATTCTTTCCTGCGTCTTCCTCCATATGGATTTTGGTAATGCCTATCTTTTTTGTTTCTCCATTAACCACAATTTCGACATATCCATACTCGCATATCGGAAGCTCGTACTGGCTTATCTGGTATCCCTTTGGAAGGTCAGGATAAAAATAATTTTTTCTTGCAAACCTGCTGAATGAAGATATTTTACAGTTTGTTGCAAGGCCGGTCTTTATGGTGAACTCAAGAGCTTTTTTATTTAAGACCGGAAGTACTCCCGGCATTCCGGTACATACAGGGCATGTCTGTGTATTTGGTTCTGAACCGAATTTTGTAGAACAGCCACAGAATATCTTTGTATCGGTGAGCATCTGTGCATGAACCTCAAGCCCAATAACTGCTTCGTATTTCATTTTCCCCATAAAGATACCCCTGCCTTGATTGCTGCTTTAGCCTGTAAAGTATCCTTTGTCCATAAAGGGATCTCCATAATCTTTGCCATGGCTATATAAGAGGAGTCATAAAAGGTAATGTTATATTTTCTGCTAATGAGGAATGCCTCTTTCACCCATTTTATTGACTCCTCACCATAGATTCGAAGTTTCCAAAGCCTTTCTACAATCTCCTTTCCGATTTCTTCGGGAATGCCTTTATTTTTCCATATAGCATTTGCAACCTCAAATTTCCAGAACGAAGGGGTATAAAACTTTGTATCAGATTCAATAATTTCTGCCACCTTTTCCCAACCTTCTTCATTAAGAAAGAAAGCACCCAACACACTTGCATCTAATACTAATTCAACCACTATTTCTGTCTTCCCTTATACTCTTGGCAGCAGTCCCTTCTGGAGATTTAGGGATTTTCTTTAAAAGAGCCTTTACTTCCTGTAAAACTTTTTTTTGTTCTTCTTGATGTATTCTCATCTCAATAGTTTTCCTTAAATATTCACTCCAGTCCTCTGGAACTTCTTTCATTCTTTTTTTAATTTCTTCTGGAACTCTTACTGCAACTATCTTCATGTATTTATTTTACATTTTGTTTAACAAATTGTCAAACAATTAAAGACTTGGTTTTCTCCTGTGCCAATCGGTTGCCTGTTCATATGCAGAGGCGAGTTTTAAAATAGACTCTTCATCAAAATGCTTCCCAATAAGCTGTAACCCGATCGGCAGATTATTTGACGTAAATCCACAGGGGAGTGAAATGCCGGGTACTCCGGCAAGGTTCACTGAAATCGTGAATATATCCGAGAGGTACATCTGTAGCGGGTCAGCGGTCTTTTCTCCAATTTTAAACGCAGCAGTTGGTGAGGTAGGAGTTACAATGATATCAACAATCTTGAAGGCATCTTCAAAATCCTTTTTGATCAACGTTCTTACCTGCTGTGCCTTCCTGTAATATGCCTCATAGTATCCGGATGAGAGGGCATAAGTGCCGAGCATTATCCTCCTTTTGACTTCAGAACCAAATCCCTGTGACCTTGTATTCATATATATATCCAGAAGGTTTTTGCCCTCAGCCCTCAGGCCATATTTTACGCCGTCATATCGTGCGAGGTTAGATGAGGCCTCGGATGTAGCGAGAACATAATATGTTGCAACTGCATACTCAGTATGCGGCAGAGATACTTCAACAGGAATTGCACCAAGTGATTCAAGTTTTCTGATTGCATCTTTTACCGAGATCTCTACTTCTTTATCCATTCCCTCTATGAAATATTCTTTTGGAATCCCTATCTTCATCCCTTTTATATTTCTGCCGAGGACTGCGGTAAAATCAGGCACTGGCAAAGGTACTGATGTAGAGTCGAATGGGTCATGGCCTGAAATTATATTCATTAAAATTGCGGCATCTCTTACATTTTTTGTAATCGGCCCTATCTGGTCAAGAGATGAGGCAAAGGCAACAAGCCCATATCGTGATACCCGACCATACGTTGGTTTCAACCCTACCACTCCACATAGAGAAGCCGGTTGTCTGATCGAGCCCCCTGTATCTGAACCGAGTGCTGCAATACATTCATCTGACGCAACTGCTGCGGCAGAGCCGCCGCTTGAACCTCCCGGTGCTCTCTCTAAATCCCATGGATTTCTTGTGACATGAAATCCTGAGTTTTCTGTTGATGAACCCATTGCAAATTCATCAAGATTTGTCTTTCCGATGAGGACATACCCTTGTTCGATGAGTCTTGATGTCACGGTGCTTTCATACGGAGGGATAAAATTATAGAGTATTTTTGACGAGCACGTTGTGCGGATGCCCTTTGTGCACATATTATCCTTGATAGCAAGCGGAATCCCGAGTAAGGATTTGCTGTTTTGTGCCTCCGTAGAATTAATCTTCTTCTGAGCCTCTTCAGACATCTCTATCGCTTTATCTTCTGTGATCGTCACAAATGCCCTTACCTTCTCTTCAACAGCATCTATCCTCTGATAAATAGAGCTGACGACATCCTTGACAGAGACTTCTTTTCTATCAAGAAGGTCTCTTAACTCTGGAATTGTCTGCCTGTAAAGCTCCAACAAGCCCTCCTCTTTTCATTCTCTTTCATTTAATGTATTGACAGATTTTTAAGTCTATTAATTATGGCATGAGAGAATCAATATCTCAAGCTTTCAGAATCAATAGAAACTCTGCCTTGACAATCTGTTACGGATTCATTATTTTAAAAGACTACAAGATGGAGGAATTTTTGTGAGAAGATTTATTTTTTATCCTGTTTTTTTGATTTTTCTCTTTTTCTTTTTAGCGACTTGTTCCCTTGGAATGGGGGTGAAGCCTCCTGAGTCGCCGAAACAAGAACCTGCGGGAGTAGGCTCTCCAGCAGTTGAGCAATCAGGAAAGGGGACTGTAAAACCCGACGCAAAAGAACCTTCAAAAACAACACTACCAGAGCTGTCGTCAGCAAAACCTGAAAGAACAGAGCCTTTAGGGAAATCGCCCACAGAAACACCAACCCCAGCAGAGGTTAAACAGCCTGTGTCTGTTGAACCTGAGAAAAAACTGCCAAAGGCGCCCCCTATACGAACAGCAGCCGGCTCAGTAACTTTCTTTTTTGATGACGCAGATATCTTTGAGGTTGCACATACAGTATTTGGCGAAGTGCTCAAGGTTAACTATATTATTGATCCGAGGGTTAAAGGACGGGTGACTTTCAGGACGGTTACCCCTATCCCTCGTGATGAAGTCCTGCCTATAATGGAGATAATCCTGAGACTGAATGGCATTGGTTTTGTAGAAGAGCAGGGGCTTTACAGAATAGTTCCTTTAACTGAAGTCCCAAAGGAGCTTGTGTATGCTCAGGTGGGAAAGGAACCTGATAAGGTTGCGATTGAGCTCTTCACTTTTAAGAATGTGAATATAAAGGATTCCATGACGGATATCGAAAATGCCATTGGATTAACCGTGAAAGGTGGAACAGTACGCGTACTTCCCATCTACCGGTTGAATGCACTTATGGTTATTGCATCCACAAAAGAACAGATGGATTATGTCAGGAAATGGGTTAATGCCTTCGATGGTATGTTTGCAGTGGCAAGGCCCAAGATTTTTGTTTATCCCTTACAGAATAGCAAGGCAACACATATCGCTTCATTGCTTCAGTCAATATTTTCAGGTGGTGGTGCAGCTCCATCTCCTACAACACCCACTGCTCCAACAAAAACAACCCCAACTACCACAACTACAGCTACCTCAACTACAACAGCCCCGAAGACCGGCCCCGCAGCGGCTGCAACAGGAACAGGTTTTTTGGTCTCACCAGATACGAGGGTCTTTGCTGATGAAATAGCCAACTCATTGATCATCCTTGCAATATCTGCTGATTATGCCTTTATAGAGGAGACGGTAAAGAAGATTGATACTTTGCCAAGGCAGGTAGTGATTGAAGGGCTTATAGCGAGTGTAACCTTGACAGACAAATTAGATTTTGGAATTCAATGGACTATACAAAATGATTTGAATATAAAAGGCTTTAAACCTTTTGATAGGAATATTAATATCAGTGGTCCTTTAACACTTGACACTAGAATCCCTTCTCCCACCTTTACCTTCACTGCATACGATGCAGCTGGTCAAGTTAAGTTACTTCTCCAATCCCTTGCGTCAGAGGGGAAGGCAAAGATTCTTGCTGCCCCTCACATCCTCGTATCTGATAATCGTGAGGCAAGGATTCAGGTAGGGTCACAGGTTCCTATTGCGACCTCAACGACGGCAACCCCTATAGGTGGGACCACAGTGACGACTACCACTAGCACTACCGTGCAATACAAAGACATTGGAATCATACTCAAGGTGAAACCTCAGGTGAATGATAGCGGATTAGTTTCTCTTGAGATATCTCAGGAGGTTTCCTCAATTGGAGCAGAAAAGGTAATAATTGCTGATCAAGCATACGACTCTATAGACAAGACAGAGGCTACCACAAACCTTGTTGCACAGGATGGCGAGACGATCATTATCGGGGGTCTTATAAGAGAAGATATTACTAAATCAAGATCGGGCATACCATTTCTCAGCAAGATTCCTATACTCGGTTATCTCTTTGGCAGTACGATAGACGAGACTAAAAGATCTGAACTCATAATCCTTCTCACACCCCGTGTCATGAAAAACCAGCAAGAGGCGCGGGATATAACATCAGATTATGTTGATAGGTATAAGGGGAGCACTAAAGATAAACAGATAGACGAGTTCATAAAAGATAAAGGCAAGAAAGAACAAGATGGTAAGGACACAAAAAACAAGGATTTAAAATAAGATACCCCTTGATTATTTATAAAAAATAAAATTTCTGAACGTAAGTTCACTTCAAAGAATGAACGAAGAAAATCCTTTAGTCTCTATAATCGTCAGAACCAAAGACAGGCCGAAGCTCTTGAAGAACGCCCTCCGTAGCATATCTGCTCAGACCTATAGACCAATAGAAGTTGTTCTTGTTAATGACGGCGGCTGCTACCTTGATGTTGAAGAACTAAAGGGTATTCTTGGTGATATAGCCCTTAACTACATAAGACTCGAAAAGAACAAAGGCAGGGCTCATGCAGGGAATGTGGGAATTGAGAAT
>JAGVMY010000133.1 GCA_020053565.1 Thermodesulfovibrionales bacterium | reverse complement strand
TTGATATTGAAGACGGTGCGCTTAAAGACCTGAAGTTGAACATATGGGAACCCCCAAGGTTTTTTGAGGGTTTTCTTTGCAATAGAAGATATGATGAAGTCCCTGATATCGTTGCAAGGATTTGCGGGATATGTCCGGTATCTCATATGACAACTGCGATAAGGGCATTAGAAAAGGCATTAGGTTTTACCCCCGCTCCTGATAGTATCACTCTTCGAAAAGTTATGGCATTGAGCCAGATTGTTTCAAGCCACCTCGTACATCTTTATATGCTTGCATTGCCTGATTATTACAGGCTTTATTCAATACCTGATATGTTCCCGAGGTTTGAGCCGGAGATAAGAAGGCTGAACAGGATGAAAAAGGTGGTGAATGAAGTTACTGCCTTATTTGGAGGAAGGGCGCTCCATCCCGTGTCAATGGTTGTTGGCGGTTTTACCAGCCTGCCCCCAAGAGATAAAATTGAAAAAATCAAGGACGAATTGGAAAATATAAAGGATGATGCAAGAGAAACACTGAGAATGGTCTCAGCTCTCCCGTTTCCTGACCTTACACACAATACAGAATATGTGGCAATAAGCAGCCCTCCTCACTATGCGATAAATGAGGGGTTTATCATATCCCAAAGTGGAGTCAAAATAGGGGAAGATGAATATTACTCAATCTTTAAGGAAGAGGAGGTTTCATATTCCAATGCAAAGAGGACAGTGATACATGGCAAAGATTCTATTATGGTAGGTGCTTTGGCAAGGCTGAATCTTAAATTTGATCTGCTTCATGAGGATGCGAAAAAGGCAGCAGAAGAGACAGGTTTTAAGGTGCCTGATTATAATCCGTTTCATAACAATATAGCTCAGGCAATAGAGATAGTTCATGGAATAAGCGAATGCAGAGAACTTCTTGATAAGGTTATCCTGAGAAAGCCTGAAATTGGAATGAAGGTGAGGGAAGGGGAGGGTATTGCGATAACTGAAGCACCAAGAGGACTTCTCTGTCACCATTATGTCTTAAATAGAAGGGGTGTTGTTGAAAAGGCAAATATCGTTACACCAACTGCACATAATTTTTTGGGCCTTGAAGAGAATTTAAAAAAACTTGTACAGCAGCACATCAATGAGAAAAAAGAAGATATAATGTTGAAATGCGAGATGCTTGTCAGAGCATATGACCCATGTTTTTCATGTTCTGTGCATTAATTTATTTTGTTCAATGTATTCATTTGGTGCATGATGTGAAATGAGAAGAAATACCGTATAAAGTGAGGAGAAACACCATGGAGAGAGTTAAAGAAATTATAAAAGGTGATATGCTTTTTCAGCTCTTTCACATGGAGCTCTTAGAAGCATCTGAAGGGTATGCCCGTCTCAAAGCAAAGGTAAAAAAGGAGTTTTTAAACGCCCACCAGATTGCCCATGGAGCTATGATTTTTGCTCTTCTGGATGTCGCATTTGCGATATCTGTAAACTCAATAACTGATGCTGTTGGTGTCCAATGGAGCTTCAATATTTTTCGTTCAACTTCTCTTGACGATCATGTCATAGCAGAATCGAAGGTGATTCATAAAGGGAAGAGCCTTATGGTTGTTGAATTTAAAGCAGAAAGCGAGAACACAAAGAAACTCCTTGCAAAAGGGATGGCGACCGCACTTCCTTTCCCGAGAAAATAATCCATTTAAATATCTTGATGAGTGTATGCACCTTTTGATAAACTTCTAAGGCTTCAAATACAATCAAGATAGAAGATATTCATATATACTTTTTAAAAAGTGAGGTTTTATGCCAAGACGAAATGATATCAAGAAGGTGATGATTATCGGTTCAGGACCTATTATTATTGGCCAGGCGTGCGAGTTTGATTATTCCGGTACCCAGGCCTGTAAAGCCCTTCGGAAATTAGGGTATGAAATCGTGCTGGTAAATTCCAACCCTGCAACGATCATGACAGATCCAAATATGGCAGATGTAACCTATATTGAGCCTCTCAATTTTCATACTCTGAGAGAAATTATTGAAAAGGAACGGCCTGATGCCTTATTGCCTAATCTTGGCGGTCAGACAGGTCTGAATCTTACTTCGGAACTTGCACGCTCAGGCGTACTTGAAAAATATGGCGTTAAGGTTATCGGAGTTGCTGTGGATGCCATCGAACGGGGAGAGGACCGTATCGCATTTAAAGAGACAATGAACAGGCTTGGCATTGATATGCCTAAAAGCGAACCTGCATACAGTGTACATGAGGCTGAAAGGATTGCTTCAGAACTCGGCTATCCTGTAGTCATCCGGCCGGCGTACTGTCTCGGAGGAACCGGTGGTGGTCTGGTTTACAATATAGAAGAATTACGTACTGTTGCAAGCCGTGGCATATCAGCAAGTCTTGTGGGCCAGGTGCTCGTCGAAGAGTCAGTTCTTGGATGGGAAGAGTTGGAGCTTGAAGTAGTCCGTGATGCAAAGAACCAGATGATTACGGTTTGTTTCATAGAAAATGTAGATGCCATGGGGGTACACACTGGTGACTCATTTTGTACAGCACCCATGCTTACTATTGATCCTGAGCTTCAAAAGCGCCTTCAAAAACATTCTTATGATATTGTAGAAGCCATTCAGGTAATCGGTGGTACAAATATTCAATTTGCCCATGATCCCACTACAGGAAGAGTTGTAGTAATCGAGATTAACCCAAGAACTTCACGCTCTTCTGCTTTAGCCTCAAAGGCTACCGGCTTTCCTATTGCGCTCATCTCATCAATGTTGGCCGCTGGTCTGACTTTGGATGAGATTCCCTACTGGAGGGATGGTACCCTTGAGAAATATACTCCGTCAGGTGATTATGTGGTGGTGAAATTTGCCCGATGGGCATTTGAAAAATTTGAAAACGCCGAGGACAAGCTTGGTACCCAGATGCGAGCTGTTGGTGAAGTTATGAGCATAGGCAAGACGTATAAAGAAGCCTTCCAGAAGTCAATCCGTTCTCTGGAAAATGGCCGTTATGGACTCGGATTTGCCAGGGATTTTCATCACAAACCTCTCAATGAGCTGATTGACCTCCTCTCTGAGCCCTCAAGCGAGAGACAGTTTATTATGTATGAGGCATTGCGCAAGGGCGCAAGCGTGGATATGCTCTATAAAAAAACCTATATCAAACCATGGTTTATAGAGCAGATGAAGGAGCTTGTTGAACTGGAAGAGAAGATTCTTCAATACAGGGGCAAGGTATTACCTGACGAGCTCTTGATTCAGGCAAAGAAGGACGGTTTTTCAGACCGTTACCTTTCACAGATACTCGGTATTCCTGAAAAAGAAATCAGGCAGAGACGCATCTCTACAGGTATTGTCCAGGGATATGAAGCTGTTCCTGTGAGCGGTGTAGAGAATGCAGCTTATTATTTCTCAACATACAATGCTCCTGATACGGTTAAAACCAGCACAAGACGTAAGATAATGGTTTTGGGGGGAGGGCCAAATCGAATTGGTCAGGGGATAGAATTTGATTACTGTTGCGTTCACGCAGCTTTTGAATTAAAGGATCAGGGAATTGAGTCAATCATGGTCAACTGTAATCCTGAGACTGTGTCAACAGATTACGATACTTCAGACAAGCTTTACTTTGAGCCACTCACTGTAGAAGATGTGTTAAGCATTTATGAAAAGGAAAAGCCTGAAGGTGTTATTGTCCAATTTGGAGGCCAGACTCCGCTCAATATTGCCAATGAACTGATGAAAGCTGGAGTCAGGATTATAGGTACAACTCCGGAGACGATAGACCTCGCTGAGGACCGGGATCGCTTTCGACAGATGATGCGCAAACTTGGTATTCCTGAACCAGAATCTGATATGGCAAGCAATCTCAATGAAGCGCTTCGAGTCGCAGAGAGGATTGGCTATCCCCTGATAGTAAGGCCTTCTTACGTTCTTGGTGGAAGAGGCATGGAAGTGGTTCATGACGAAGAAATGCTCAGACACTATGTTGCCGCAGCCGTGGATGTTACACCAGAGATGCCTATACTGATAGATAAATTTCTGGAAAATGCAATTGAGGCTGAGGCAGATGCTTTGGCTGATGGGAAAGATGCCTTTGTTCCTGCTGTTATGGAACATATCGAGTTAGCCGGCATACATTCAGGTGATTCTGCCTGTGTGATTCCGCCTGTAAGTATCCCTGACAATCACATTAATACGATTTATGAGCATACAAGGAAGATCGCAATAGAGCTTAATGTTATAGGCCTGATGAACATTCAATACGCCATAATGAATAATGTTGTGTACATTCTTGAAGCTAACCCTCGTGCCTCTCGAACAGTACCTCTGGTTTCAAAGGTCTGTAACATACCCCTGGCACGAATTGCCACACAGCTTATGCTTGGTAAGAAGCTCGTTGACCTTAATCTAAAACCCAGGTTGATTCGACATTTTGGAGTAAAAGAAGCGGTCTTTCCTTTTAATATGTTTCCAGAAGTAGACCCACTTTTAGGGCCGGAAATGAGATCTACAGGAGAGGTGCTTGGAATGGCTGATTCTTTTGGCCTTGCATTTTTTAAGGCACAAGAAGCTGCACAACAACTC
>JAGVMY010000120.1 GCA_020053565.1 Thermodesulfovibrionales bacterium | reverse complement strand
TTTAATTTCCCTGCTGCGTCTCTTAGCCTCTTTTATCCAGAGGGCTTCTATATCCTTATCCTGCTTTTCATCAAGGCTTTCAATAAGTTTTTCAGCAAGTAATGCACGAGATTTGGCAGGCAGGCCCAGTAACTCAAGGGCTATTTTTTCAAGTGTTAATGGCATTTAACCACCTCCTTTTAAGAAATATATTTTATTAGACAATGGATTAATCTTATCTATCTTCCCCAACCATAACCTTCCCCGTCACCACATTGCAGATAAGAGCCTGACGGTATTCTTTTAGTTTTTCGTTTTGGGAGAGGATTTTTTTGATGGTCATTTCAATCACCTCCAAACTAGTTTATCCAGCACCTTCCAGAATACCCCTCAGATCTGCTGCGGGGATGAATGGATAAGATAATCTTCCCGCGGGGTCAAATACCCTGCAGGAAGGTACTCGGATTTATTTAATGTTCTTTATCTATATCTTACCAATATCCGAGCCGTGATTCCAGGATTGGTTCGTCAACAGCAAGTGACATGGTGGACCCTTCTAATCATGAACATAATCGTGGACTTAATCATGAACCCCCTTCTAAGCAAGCTCATAGCGAAGGCTTCTCCCCTTTCCCGCCTTTTTAATCACTTTCATCTTTAATAGTTTCATTATTTCATCCAATGCAGCCCTATTAGAGATTAAGATTGTAAACTTCTCAGAATATCCTGAATTGCTGGTTTCACCTGTGGTATAACATCCTTGATCGTATGCCATACCAGTTCATACTTAATTCCGAAGTAAAAGTGGATCAACCTGTCTCTCATACCGGCCATCTCTTTCCATGGGATTAGCGGATATTTGTTTCTTATTTCCTCCGGAACCTGCTTAGCAGCCTCACCAATTATTTCGAACTTTCTGATTACCGCACTGGATGTCTTGTCGTCAGTTTTGAATTCGTCAAAGCTCATGCCTTCGACGAACCTCTCAACAGCGAGCATTGCATCAAGGATATCCTGAAGATACAGCGAAATGTCTCTCATACGGCAACCTTTTCCTTGAGAACAAATTGCCTGATCTCTTCACGAAGAGCACTTTCCGGGACAACATCAACCTTGAGATTCAGTTTTTCCTCAAGGAATAGAGCCAATCCCACGAGGTCAAGCAGATTTGCGCGTTCCTCAAATTCGACCAGGACATCCACATCGCTGCCCTCCTTTTGTTCTCCTTTAACGTATGAGCCGAAGATACCCTTTATTTCGGCTTTGTAACGTTGTCTTGCTTCTGCCTTCAAATTACTAAGAATTTTCAGAATCTCACTTATGGATGTGCTATTAGCATTCATTACATCTTTCACTTTTCCCTCCCGACCTCAGGAATTACCTTTTCCACTTCATTGAGTCTCTTTATAGCTCTCCAGCGCAGCATCTAATCCCTCTTTTGTCAGTGTTGGATAACCTCGGAGGATATCTTCCTTTGTCATACCCGAAGCGATATTCTGCAATATCAATGCAACGGATATTCTTGTGCCTTTCACGATAGGTTTCCCATTGAGAATCTTAGGGTCTGAAACAATCAGACCTTTTTGACGCGTTGCCATTATTTTCCTCCTTTAAATTCTTTGTTTATATATTACCAATATCCGAGTTGTGATTTCAGTATTGGCATTAATCTCATAACCTCTACTGTCCCGCTCCATGCGGTATTTGATGTTTACACCTCTCCCCGCACCTCAGCAATTATCCGTTCAATGGATAATAATCCCTCTACTGTCTGACGACATGCTCCGGAAAAGGACGATACTTATCAAGGGCTGATTTAAGAGAGGCGATTTTATCTAAGATATCTTTCATTGCTAGATTAGTCATAACTTTTCAATAATGTACCTGTCCCCTTTTATCCTAAAATCGGGATAGAACCGGTCGGTGAAGACCTATATTTCACCGCTGACAAAATAATCCGCCAACAACTCTGCCTGCTTCAAGACCGTATCAATAGCCTTTTGCTGCATGTCCGGCGGATACCCGTATTTGGTTAATGTTCTTTTCACTAAAACCATCAACTTTGCCCTTGCACTTTCCCGAATTGTCCAATCTATAGTTGCGTTGGCCTTTACCTTCTCTGCCACTTCAATTGCAATAATCCTCAGCTTTTCATCGCCCAGGACTTCAACCGCCGACTTGTTTTCCGCAAGCGCGTCATAGAAAGCCAGCTCTTCCTTAGATAAGTTCAGCTTCTTTTCTCTTTCATCGTGCTCTCTGATTTTCTTGGCGACTTCATCAACTAAGAACTGTATAATTTCTGCTGTTGTAAGCAAGCCATTATTATATTTCTTGATAGCTGTTTCAAGCATTTCAAGTAATGCTTTACCTTTTACCAGATTGGTTTTTGAACGGGTTCGGATTTCATCATTTAATATTTTCTTCAATAGTTCGAGCGCAAGGTTCTGGTGTTTCATCCCCTTTATTTCTAACAAGAACTCCGTTATTCGGCGGAGGTGGTAGTTTTTGTCCGAGCACGCTCCAGCGCGCATCATTTTGAAGTAAGTCGCCGCTCCAATCGCTGTCATTAAAAGGCGGATTGGCTATGATGTAATCAGCCTTCAGGTCTTTGTGCGCATCATTCAGGAATGACCCTTCGTTATTCCATTTGACGTTACTGCTGTCTATATGGCGAATGGCGAGGTTCATCTTGGCTAATCGCCACGTGGTCTGATTGCTCTCCTGTCCGTAAATTGAGATGCGGTCTGCCGGATTGAGGGATAACCCATTTCTTTTTTTCTTGTAGTAATCCCGATGGGCCTCTACGAACTTTTCACTCTGCACAAACATTCCGCCGGACCCGTTGCAAGGGTCAAACACTCTGCCTTCATATGGTTCCAGCATCTCAACCAACAGCTTTACGACACTGCCCGGCGTATAGAACTGGCCTCCCTTTTTACCTTCCGCCAATGCAAATTCGCCGAGGAAGTATTCATACACCTTACCCAATACGTCTTTGCTCCGGGCTTCCATAGTGCCAATTGCCGCGCTGCCTACAAGGTCAATCAATCCGCCGAGGCTCTGCTTGTCCAGCTTCTCCTGCGCGTATACCTTTGGCAATACACCTCTTAAGGAAGGATTGTCTTTCTCAATCGCATCCATTGCCTCATCTACATCTTTGCCAATGGTAGGAAGTTTTGCGCGTCCCTGCAACCAATCCCAGCGCGAAGAAGGGGGCACGTAGAAAACTTTTTCAGCAGTGTATTCGTTTTTATCTTCTGGGTCTGCGCCTTCATAAGCTCCTTTGCCTTCTTTCAGCTTTTGATGAAGTTCTTCAAAGGCATCAGAGATATATTTCAGAAAGATTAAGCCCAATACAACGTGCTTGTATTCGGCGGCGTCCATATTCTTCCGCAGCTTATCGGCTGCCTTCCAAAGCTTCTTTTCTAATGGTTCTTCTGTTTGGTTCTTTTTCCCTTTAACAATCCGAGGCATCAATCATTCTCCAATGTCATTTTTTGACATTCCAATTTGGAATCTCAAAGAATCAGCTTCTTCCTTAGTAAGCTGAAACATAAAGTCTTGGGGGAAGCGATCAATATTCCTTTTAACAGCCTTGTTTAGGTTAAAAGTCTCCACTTCATAAAGCTCAGCAAGATCGGCATCTAACATCACCTTTTCGCCTCGAATCAGCAGAATCTTTTCTTTTTCTCCCCTTCACCATACCACTCCTTATTAAGGATAGATCTTGTCATAATTATAAATTATTTGTAATTATTCCGCTGCCTCGTGAATTTTGGATATATTTCAAAAATTTTAATACTCAGAAATCGCATTTAGATTCTGACTATCTCCCAATGCCCGCCTTTATCAGGACCGATGCGTTTCAGGAAGCTCTTTCTCTTAAGCTTGTCGAGAGCTTCAAGATACGATTTAACCTGAGCTAAAGTCTTCTTCTGATATTCCTTAAGTTCCATGCCATGTCTTATCAGACAACAGGTAGGATTCCCGCCTTTATAATGTCTTCATCTTCGGAGAGAATTTTCACTTCTTCGTTAAGGATATTTTTGTAAACCAGTCCTGTCGCAACTATCAGGGCGTCATGTATATCCAGTCCTTCAGGCATCTGCTCTATCACGTCTTCATCAATCGGGTAGATAATACAGTTTGCAGATTCACTGAGTTGCTCTATCAGTCCATTGTAATCAATATCAATCCGCTTTCGCGATATGAGGTGTTTGATTTCTGCCAGAACGATTGCAGGAAAGACAAAGTTGTTATTCTTATCAATCAGCAACTGATGGTGCTGTTGTTTTAGTCTTTTGTTTTTATCCAAAAACCAAATGAGTATATGCGTATCAACTATATAAATCATGGATTTCCCTTGAGTGCGTATTCATGTTTCTTGATCTCTTCGATGGATAAATCCATTTTCCCCTCATAAATACCGTAGAGGTCAGATAATGCCTTCCCTTTCATAGGAAGTGATATTTTTGACTTTAAAACCTTTAACTGCTGTTCAAGGCTCTCTATCTGGAGCTTTATTACTGCCTCTTTCTTCATAAAAGACACCTCCTTTGCTTATATCTTTAGTTTATATACCGCCATACCTAATTTATTGAGTTGTATATCCGTCGTCTAAGCTGCAGATAGGCGTTTCCTCTGAGCTTCAAGCTGAGGGTCAAGATGGGGATCATATTCATACTTTTTCGGCTTTGGCTTTGACGTGTCGTAAGAGGCAAGTCATACAGGGACAACATTTTTCCTTGTCCCGGTTTCATGCCTGTAGGCTTCTACATCTTCTTCTTTCTTTGACTTCCTTGCCAAGGTTACCCCCTTTTAATGTAGTGGAATATAGATAATTTTACCAATAAATTGCAACAATGTAACGAATTATTTAGAGATAATTATTTAGAGATTAGACGTGGTGAAAAGAGAAATAGTTTATAATAGCTTATGAAACATATCCCAATAATGCAGTGAGGAGGGAAGAAAATGAATGCCATAGAAATAGCTATTAAGATGGAAACTGATGCAATAAATTTCTATAGTGAGGCAGCAGAGAAAACACAAAATCCTGTTGGTAAAAAAATGTTCCTGACAATAACCGAAGATGAAAAGAGGCATCTCGATACACTCTCGCAAATATTCAAAGGACTTCACATAGAGATGAAGGATGTAAGTCCGATGAAAAATATCAAAACAGTCTTCGAACTGATGAAAGATGAGATGATGAAGCGAGTTAAAGCAACCACGGATGAGCTTGAAGCATTTAAGATTGCTATGCAGATGGAAAAGGAAGGGGTCGAGTTTTATAAAAAAGCTGCAATAGAAGCACAAACAGAGAAAGAAAAATCTCTCTTTGAAAGGCTCGTAAAAGAAGAACAAGAGCATTATGGTATATTTTCAAATACATATTTTTTTCTCTCGGACACGGGAAGCTGGTTCATGTGGGAGGAGCATAGCATTGTTGACGGAGGTACTCCCTGGGCATAAGTTTATTTAAACGTTGCACAAAATGAAGGGCAGACATACTGAAAAACCTTTTCAAAGCAACAATATTTTATTATGATACACATGAATGCAGACATAGCTTTAAGTGCATTTTAAAGAAAGGCTGGCTGACCAGTCTAAAGGACTATAAGGTGTTGCTGGGAAAGCTTTTATCAGCACATCTGCCCTTCAAAGTGAGAAAATGTTTTACAATTGGTGAATAGACAAGGAGGAGAAAATGAAAAAGCTGATAATTGTTTTAGTAGTTTTGTTAGTTTTTAGTGTTTCGGCTTATGCACAGATGGGTGGCATGCCCGGTGAACAGAAAATTGGAATGAAGCAGAAGGGTATGAAGATGGGTGAAGAAATGAAAATGCCCATGATGCCGATGATGCAGATGCACCAGCAGATGATGATGGGGCAGCATATGATGATGCGTGATATGATGCAGATGATGACGGATATGATGAAGATGCAGCAGAAAATTATAAAAGGTGTGAGCCCTGCTGAAAAGAAAGAAATGATGAAGGAAATGGATAAGATGATTGAGAAGATGGATAAGATGATGTCTGAGATGCGAGGTATGATGTCGAAATGCATGATGGCACCACCACCGGATGAGCCCAAAAAAGAGGAGATGAAGAAAGAGGAAATCCCTACAAAGGAGATTCCTAAAACTGATCCTCACAAACACTGATAAGAAAAAACACTAACGTTGTTTTGCAATGATAGAGGGCATTTTGTTATTTGCACTCTATCAGTTCAGCTTGGACGATGTGCAGAGGAGGTGGTAGAGTTTATGAGGAATATAAAACTGTGAATACTTCGCTTCAATCAGGTTCACTGAAAGTAGCAACCATCATGGGGATACCCATAAGAGTCCATTTTTCATGGCTTATCATCTTTGGTTTAATTACCTGGTCATTGTCAACGTTTTATTTCCCTAAGGCAGCACCTCAGTTGCCGGTAACATCTTACTGGATAAGTGGTACAATTGCGGCTTTACTGCTTTTTGTATCTGTTGCATTCCATGAACTATCACACTCCTTTGTCGCATTGAAATATAAACTGCCTATAATCAGTATTACCTTATTTATTTTTGGGGGAGTTGCACAGATGAAAGGTGAGCCTGCAAATCCAAAGATTGAATTCAGAATGGCTATCGCAGGTCCGCTTTCAAGCTTCTTCCTGTCACTTGTCTTTTTTATCATCTACAATTTAGTAACAAGTGAGGTTGTGAAGGCTCTCTTTTCGTATCTTGCAGAACTGAACCTTATACTTGGTGCATTTAACCTGATACCAGGATTTCCCATGGATGGAGGACGGGTAGTAAGAGCGTATATATGGCAAAAAACCAATGACTTCTTTTATGCAACCCGCAAGGCGTCCAGTTATGGGCAAAAGATTGCACTATTCTTCATTATTTTTGGACTCATCTCCATCTTTACCGGGTTTTCTAATGGCCTATGGCTCATGCTGATAGGATGGTTTCTCTATACTGCTGCACAGGCAAGCTATCAACAGGCAACCCTCCAGGAAACACTCACCGGCGTTAAGGTGAAAGACATAATGGTGAAAGATATTGTTTCCATTTTCCCCGACATGACAATAGATACTTCTGTAAACGAATATTTCCTGAAGTATGGGTATGGCGGATTTCCAGTAGTAGATAACGGGAAATTTCTTGGAATTCTTACCTTAAAAGAGATTAAAGATATTTCAAAAGAAAAGTGGAAGATTGTCAAAATATCTGAAATCTTCATACCGCATGATAAAAGGTGGGAGGTTTCCGGAGAAGAAGATGCAATGAAAGCACTCGAACTCATGATAAACGAGGACAAGGGGAGATTGATGGTCATAGAAAGAGGAAATATCATCGGTTTGATTACGAGAAACGGTATAGCAAAATATGTTCAGGTAAGGGGAGAAATAAAAGAGTGACCGGTGAAGAAGATGAAAGTTATTGACCCTGTTTGCAAAATGACCATAGAAGAAAGAGATGCTGTTGCAACGTCTACCTATAAAGGTATTACTTATTATTTCTGCGCTGAGCACTGTCTGAAGAAATTCAGTAAAGAACCAGAAAGATATATATCCAGAACAGGTCAAGTTGAAAGCGAAGAGGATATTTCAAAAAAAGAGATTACTTACACCTGTCCAATGCACCCTGAGGTCAAGGCGTCTCAACCTGGATCATGTCCTAAGTGTGGAATGGCACTCGAACAGGTTGTGCCTCAAATAGTTTCGATGAAGACCAAATGGATATGTCTAATGGATCCGGAGATCGTTCGTGATGCTCCGGGAAGTTGTCCGATCTGCGGCATGGCTCTTGAACCCCAGACTATAACACTCGAAGAAGTGGAGAACCCTGAACTTATAGATATGAAAAGGCGTTTCCGGGTCAGCATAGTTCTCACAATTCCAGTAGTTTTTATTACGATGTTTAGCCACATTCCAGGATTTTCTCATGAGCATTTTGCCTCGTCAAAGGTACTCAGGTGGCTGGAATTTCTCCTTTCCACACCTGTAGTTCTCTGGGGTGGGTGGCCCTTTTTTGTGCGTGGATGGCAGTCAATTATAAACCGTAGTCCTAATATGTTTACATTGATCGGAATTGGTGTGGGTGTTGCCTATGTCTATAGCGTCATTGCTGCACTGTTCCCGGGAATATTCCCTGCATCCTTCCGAGGAAAAGAAGGAGGGGTAGGCACATATTTCGAAGCTGCTGCGGTCATTGTGGCACTTGTACTGCTCGGTCAGGTACTTGAGCTCAGGGCGCGTAGCCGAACCGGTGCAGCTATCAAAGCACTTCTCGGAATGGCACCAAAGACAGCCCGCCTTATTAAGAAGGACGGAACAGAAGATGAGGTGCCTCTTGATCAGGTACGTCCTGGAGATGTGCTCCGTGTTCGACCGGGTGAAAAAGTCCCTGTAGACGGTATTGTTTTTGAAGGTTCAAGTGCTGTAGATGAGTCAATGGTTACTGGTGAATCTATCCCTGTGCAGAAGCAAGCTGGTGATCGCATCATTGGTGCAACAGTAAATGGCACAGGGACACTGGTTATGAAAGCTGAAAAGGTTGGTGCAGAAACTCTCCTGTCACAAATTGTCCAGATGGTTGCTGAAGCCCAACGCAGCCGTGCACCTATTCAGAGGCTTGTTGATGTGATTGCTGCTTATTTCGTGCAGATTGTAGTAGCAATTGCGATAATAACTTTTATTATCTGGGCATGGGTAGGTCCGGAGCCACGATTTACCTATGCACTCATTAATGCGGTTGCTGTACTTATCATTGCATGCCCCTGCGCACTCGGCCTTGCGACACCAATGTCGATAATGGTTGCTACCGGAAAAGGGGCGACAATGGGGGTACTTTTCAAAAATGCCGAGACAATAGAATTAATGAAAAAGGTTAACACACTTGTTGTGGACAAGACCGGAACACTTACCATTGGGAAACCGAAGCTTGTTGAAATTTTTCCTATCAAGGGGTGGGACGAAAAATCATTGCTCTATTATGCAGCGAGCCTCGAGAAGGGGAGTGAGCACCCGCTGGCAGCAGCCATTGTTGAGGGAGCAGAGGCACGAGGTGTTGTTCTCACAAATGTTGAATCTTTCCAGTCAGCAACGGGTAAAGGTGTTATTGGTAAGGTAAACGGACACAATATTGCTCTTGGTAATCTCAACCTCCTTAAGGATATCGGGACAGACCCCGGCGAACTTTCCGGGAGAGCAGAAGCAATGCGAACTGAAGGTCAAACAGTTATGTTCGTTGGAGTAGATGAGGAAATTGTTGGGCTCCTCGGTGTTGCAGACCCTATCAAAGAGACTACACCAGAGGCAATTCGCCAGCTTCATGAAGAAGGGATGAAGATAGTGATGCTTACAGGTGATAACCGTACTACGGCTGAGGCAGTGTCAAAAAAACTTCAAATTGACGAGATTGTTGCTGAGGTGTTGCCTGATCAAAAAGCTGAGTGGATTAAGCGTTTTCAAGAGCAGGGCAGTGTCGTGGCCATGGCTGGTGATGGCATCAATGATGCTCCTGCTCTTGCACAGGCTCATGTTGGTATTGCCATGGGTACGGGTACGGATGTAGCTATGGAAAGTGCCGGCCTGACCTTAGTAAAGGGAGATCTTCGCGGTATAGTGAGAGCACGGTTTTTAAGCCGTGCAACCATGAGAAATATTAAACAGAATCTCTTTTTTGCCTTTGTGTACAACTCTCTTGGTGTCCCGATCGCAGCAGGGATACTCTACCCATTTTTTGGTATTCTGTTAAGCCCTATCATTGCAGCTGCTGCAATGAGTTTCAGTTCAGTATCAGTAGTGAGTAATGCCCTGAGGTTGCGAAGGGTAAGGCTTTAGACCTTGACATAAAAATTATTCATCAATTAAAGTATCAGGATGCGGAAGCCATTTATTGCTGCAAACTGGAAAATGAATAAGACTTCATCTGAGACAAGGGAGTTTATATCAAGTTTTGTCCCTGTAGTGAAAGATGTCACAGATGTTGATATTGTTCTTGCGCCTCCTTTTACCTCACTGGCTATAGCATCTGAAAACCTTAAGAATTCCAATGTATTACTTGCTGCACAGGAT
>JAGVMY010000084.1 GCA_020053565.1 Thermodesulfovibrionales bacterium | reverse complement strand
TTGGAAGCGTTTGCAGAGTACTCCTTTTTGCTTGTGATCTTCTTTACCTGCGGGTGGTTTGCCATAGAGATATCCATATGACAGCCAGCGCAGCTTGTAGGGTTATGAACAGAATCTGCAAACTCATCGCCGTTTATATATAAAGAGAGTTTTTCCTTATTCTCCAGTTGCTTGGTAACATTTTTATCTGAATGACAGCCAAGACACATCTGGGCATCAGAAGAAAGAACACCCTTTGCGGCAATGGTATATACAGGGAAAATCATGAAAACGAGAAATAGGGCTATCAAGATCTTCTTTCTTTTACTCATCATACCCCCCCTAAGAGTAATATATGTAATTAATTATATATCAAAGTTTGGAGACGGGAAAACTTTAGCATAGATAAATGGAGAAATGCAAGTGTTATCTTCAAAAAAGACAGGTTCTCTTCGCTTTGGGTCGTAAGGGTAATTTTTTGACACGCATACCCCTTTCCCGTATAATTTTGTTATGGTTCATGTGAGTTCATTTGGTACTGGAGTGAGCATATGATATGCCCGACAAACAGTGAGCATAATGAGTGCTTTAAAAGCAGACAGTATGAAGGTAATGATTGCTGATTCCCTATAAAGACAATAACCCTACAGCCTCATTTCCTTTTGTGACAATAGGAATTATCGCTCTCAATATAGTTGTTTTTTTATACCAGATTATGTCTCCATCGAGTACGGAAAGGCTTGTTTTTGCTTATGGTGCAATACCCCACTATATCATCACGTTTGATAAAGTCCAGCCTATACATCCAGTACTCACAGTTTTTACTGCTATGTTCATGCATGGCGGACTTTTTCACCTTGCAGGGAACATGCTTTATCTCTGGATTTTCGGCGACAATATAGAAGATCAACTGGGCCACCTAAGGTTTATTATCTTTTACATCTTCTGTGGGATTGTTGCTGCCTTTGCCCAAGTGATCACGAGTCCTGATTCCTTCACTCCTATGATAGGGGCAAGTGGTGCCATCTCAGGCGTTCTTGGGGCTTACCTGCTTCTTTTCCCCAGGGCATTAGTACATACACTAATATTTTTAGTGTTTTTTGTGACAGTGGTAAAGATTCCTGCCTTGATAGTTATTGGATTTTGGGCTATTATACAATTTATTAGCGGCTTAACAAGTACGGGTTTTGCTCGAGAAGGAGGAGTCGCATGGTTTGCTCATATAGGAGGATTCATTATAGGTCTTTCTACGATAAAATTATGGCTACCGAGGAGGAGTAAACAGTGATTGTAATATGCCCTAAATGCAAAATAAAACTGAAGATTGATGAAGGGAAACTCACGTCTGAAGGCTCACGGTTTAAATGTCCCAGTTGTAGTACGGTCTTTCTTGTAAAAAAGCCCTTAGACATACCTAAAAGGGCAATAGATAATAATAAAATTCTTGTAGCCCACTCAAATCCTGCTCTTATGGATAAAATAATCGCGCTCCTCACTCAAGAAAGTTATCAGATAATCACTGCATCTGATGGAATAGATGCAATGGTGAAGGCAATGAAAGAACTCCCTTTTCTCACAATTATTGAGGTGGCCCTTCCAAAGATTTACGGTTTTGAGGTATGCAGAAGGTTGAAGTTAAGGTCGGAAACAAAGGAGATCAGGGTTATTCTTGTTGCTTCGGTATACGATAAAAGAAGATACAGGAGAGAGCCAGAATCCCTTTATGGTGCTGATGACTATATTGAGGACCACCACATTTCAGAATTTCTTCTCACAAAGATAAATGCGCTAAAAGGCGTAAAACCTGAAGAGAAGAAAGAAGAGATCGAGAAGCCAGTAGAAGAGTTGAAACAAAGAAAGGACTATCGTATCAGACATATATCTCTATAACACTATGAAAGTGGAAGAATCTATCAGAAATGGTAATTTTTATACTGCCTTCGCCGCAGAAATAAAAGAGGGGTTAAAGCTTTACGAAAATAGAGTTACACAAGAAGTGAGAGCCATAAGCGATTTCTATAAAGAGGCAATCGAAGGTTTCATAGAAAATAAAAAGAAGGATATATAGCTTAAAATATTTAGAAAATAAATGATTTTTAAAGATAAATCGAAAGATTCGTTGAATTTTAGTGCTTTTTAACCATTAAGAGCCTTTGCTTTATGCAACCTTTCCTTATTATAATTAGCACTCACTTACATTGAGTGCTAACAAAACAAAAAATCCCATAGTAAAGAAAGGAGAGATGTGCTATGAAATTTAAACCACTTAGAGACAGGGTATTTGTCAAGTACTCCGCAGAAGAAGAAAAAACAGCAGGGGGTCTTTATATCCCTGATGCTGCAAAGGAGAAACCTCAGAGAGGTACCGTAGTAGCAGTAGGTTCAGGCAGGGTTACCGATGACGGCAAACGTCAGCCTATGGAGGTGAAGGTAGGGGATACTATTCTTTTTGATAAGTATTCAGGCTCTAAGATCAGGATTGATGAGGAAGAGTTCCTTATCATCAGGGAAGAAGACATCTTAGGCATTCTTGAAGGTTAAAAAATTTAATGGGTATGTAAGGAGGTTTTAACAAATGGCAAAACAGCTTATTTTTGATGAGGCAGCAAGAAGCGCTATACTCAGAGGGGTGAGTATGCTGACCGATGCAGTGAAGGCAACTCTGGGTCCAAAAGGAAGGAACGCAATTCTGGACAAGAAATTTGGTGCCCCAACTATAACAAAGGATGGTGTGACAGTTGCGAAAGAGATTGAGCTGAAAGATCCAGGGGAAAACATGGGTGCCCAGCTCGTGAGAGAGGTTGCATCAAAAACATCTGATGTAGCAGGTGATGGAACGACCACAGCAACTGTCCTTGCACATGCCATTTATCGGGAGGGAGCTAGAAATGTTGTTGCAGGTGCAAACCCCATGGACATTAAAAGGGGTATTGAGAAAGCAGTAGAGGTAGTTGTAGAGGAACTAAAGAAACTGAGTAAACCCGTCCAGGATAAAAAAGAGATAGCGCAGGTCGGTACAATCTCTGCTAATAATGATTCGTCTATTGGAGAACTGATTGCAGAGGCTATGGACAAGGTAGGTAAAGATGGAGTAATCACGGTTGAAGAAGCAAAGAGCATGGCAACAACACTCGACGTTGTTGAGGGTATGCAGTTTGACAGGGGGTATATATCGCCCTATTTTATCACTGACCCTGAAAGGATGGAGTGTGTCCTTGAGGATGCGTTAATTCTTATCCACGAGAAAAAGATATCGAGCATGAAGGATCTTCTACCAATACTCGAGCAACTTGCAAAAATGGGGAAACCTTTATTAATTGTTGCAGAAGAGGTGGAGGGTGAGGCACTCGCAACACTTGTTGTTAATAAGCTCCGTGGGACAATCCAGGTATGTGCTGTTAAGGCACCAGGTTTTGGTGAAAGACGCAAGGCAATGCTCGATGACATTGCAGTCCTCACAGGCGGTACAATGATCTCTGAAGACCTCGGTATAAAGCTTGAAAACATAAAGATCAATGATCTTGGAAGGGCAAAGAAAATTAATATCGATAAAGAAAATACAACAATTGTTGAAGGTGCGGGAGACTCTTCAAAGATTCAGGGAAGGGTGAAACAGATAAAGACGCAGATAGACGAGACAACATCTGACTACGACAAGGAAAAACTCCAGGAAAGGCTTGCAAAGCTTGTTGGCGGTGTTGCGGTAATCAATGTTGGTGCAGCAACAGAAACAGAAATGAAAGAGAAGAAGGCAAGGGTCGAAGATGCCCTTAATGCAACAAGGGCTGCTGTTGAAGAAGGTATTGTCCCTGGTGGAGGTGTTGCATTCCTGAGATGTTTACCTGCACTCAAGGCCCTTAAACTCGAAAACGATCTGCAGATAGGTGTTGATATAGTGAAAAGGGCACTTGAAGAGCCAATTAGACAGATAGTGAACAACGCTGGTATCGAAGGCGCGGTTGTGGTCGAGAAGGTGAAGCACTCGAAAGAGATTAACTTTGGCTTTGATGCAGATAAAGAGGAATATGTGGATATGATAAAGACAGGGATTATTGACCCTACAAAGGTCACAAGGTATGCTCTTCAAAATGCAGCATCAGTTGCAGCATTGATGCTCACAACCTCTGTAATGGTCACAGATATTCCTGAGGAAGAAAAGACTCCGAAGATGCCGCATGGTGGTATGGGCGGAGATATGTACTAAAAAAGAAAATAGAAAATAGAGATTCAAGAGACAAGGGGGCGTATTTGATACGCCCCTCTCACCTGTTCATTGTTCAGTAACTCTTCACCTTTACCCTCGAGTGCAATTCTCCCATTTTCAAGGACGTAACCCCTGTGTGACAATTTGAGTGCTGCACGGGCATTCTGTTCTACAAGGAGAACGGTAACCCCTTCTCTGTTAATCCCGTTAATCGTCTTAAATATTTTGCTTACGATGATGGGGGCAAGACCAAAAATGACACCAGGAATGCTCCCAAGCCCACCGAGGATAACCATGCTTACTATCAGTACAGATTCCATGAATGTAAAACTTTCAGGGGATACAAATTGC
>JAGVMY010000085.1 GCA_020053565.1 Thermodesulfovibrionales bacterium | reverse complement strand
TGCGGTGGGAGAGTCACTGAAAGAATTTCAGGGACTTGAGCACAGGCTTGAATTCGTCAGAGAAATAGACGGTGTGAGGTACTTCAATGATTCAAAAGGGACGAATGTAGGTGCAGTCATTAAATCACTTGAAAGTTTTACAGAGCCGATTATTTTAATTGCAGGGGGCAGAGACAAGGCAGGTGATTTCTCACTGTTAAGGAATTTAGTAAAAGGGAGAGTGAAGGCAGTTGTATTGATTGGTGAGGCTGCTGAAAAGATAAAGAAGGCACTTGGAGATATCACTGAAACTTTTATGGCGGAGGACTTAAAAGAATCTGTAGTGTTATCACGCAGTCTGGCTGTAAGAGGCGATGTGGTCCTGCTCTCTCCCTCATGTGCCAGTTTTGACATGTTCATGGATTTTGAAGACAGGGGGAGACAGTTTAAAAAGATAGTGATGGAGATGACATGATGTTTCGTAATCGGGAAGGAGCTGACACTGCTCAATTTACCCCTTATTCGCAGAATGATAAATTGCTTCTGTTCGTCACGTTGTTGCTCATTGTTTTTGGCGCACTCATGATATATAGTTCGACATCTGTAATCACCCCTTTACTCGCAAAAAAAGGGATTACAGAATTTTATTATTTTAAGAAACATATATTCACCATTGTCATTGGATTTGGATTCCTGTTTCTTGCTTGCCAGATAAAGCTATCTTTTCTTAAGAAAATGGCCATACCTCTTTTAATTTTTTCTTTTGTGTTATTAATACTTGTTTTCCTGCCTGGTATTGGTGTTACTGCAGGAGGTGCGAAGAGATGGATTAAACTCTGGCCCTCGACATTTCAGCCTTCAGAGCTTGTGAAACTTTCCATGGTGATATTCCTCGCAAAGTATATATCAATGCCTCACTATAGAACAGATAGTTTTGTATCTTTTATAAAACCTGTCTTTGTCATGATACTCTTCCAGATAGTTATTCTCAAACAACCTGACTTCGGTGCAGCGATGAGTCTTGCATTTCTCACATTCGCGATGCTCTTTCTTTCAGGTGTGAAGTTGAGATACCTCGCATCACTTTCAGTATTCAGTTTCCCGATAATATATAAGCTTATTATGGAGCCTTACCGGCTCAAGAGGGTAACTTGCTTTCTTGATCCCTGGAAAGACCCCCAGGGCTGTGGTTTCCAGCTTGTACAATCTTTTATCGCATTTGGAAGCGGAGGACTGACCGGTGTGGGTCTTGGTAGTTCCAAACAAAAATTATCTTATCTCCCTGAGTCACACACGGATTTTATTTTTTCTATTATTGGAGAAGAGTTCGGTTTTATAGGTGCATCAGTGGTGATCGCACTTTTTCTCATCTTATTTATCAGGGGCATATATATCGCGAGCAAGACAAATGATGGGTTTGTCTATTACTTAGCAGTAGGGCTTTCATTGATGATTTCTCTGCAGGCACTTATTAATTTTGCAGCTGCAACAGGTATAGTGCCCACAAAGGGGTTACCATTACCGTTTATCAGTTATGGCGGTTCTTCTCTCCTTATGAATATGGCTGCTATCGGGATACTCCTCAATATATCAAAAGGCGATTACAGAAGCACAGCATTAAATAGTAACGAGATCGTTTTGAGAAGAAGGGCAAGAAGGAATGTATATGGTATCAGGGAACCTCATGATAATAGAGCAAAAAACAGAGAGGAATTGTCATCTACTCTATGAAAGTAATAATTGCAGGAGGCGGGACAGGAGGACATATTTTCCCAGGACTGGCAATAGCTGAAGAATTCAAGAATAGAAATGAGAGGACAGAGGTAATATTTGTGGGAACTGAGTATGGGATAGAGGCGAGGGTGATCCCGAGGGAGGGTTATACAATAAAGTTCCTGAGAGCAGAAGGCATCGTGGGTGTATCTGTTCTCAAGAAGATAAGGGCAATAATAAAGATGTTTCTCTCTGTCATTGATTCTTACAGGATTATCAGAACGGTGAGGCCTGATATCGTGATAGGAGTTGGTGGGTATGCATCAGGCGCGATTGTATTTATATCATCTCTTATGTCGATCCCAACCATGATACTCGAACAAAATTCCATACCTGGACTTACGAATAAAATTCTCGGAAAATTTGTGAATGCAATATGTACAACGTATCAGGAAAGTATCTCATTTTTCCCAAAGGCAAAGACTTTTCTCACAGGAAATCCTGTCAGGATTCATATACTCAAGGGTGATACTGACTCAGGATATAAACTTTTTTCACTCGACAGAGATTTATTCACTGTCTTTATCTTTGGGGGGAGTTCAGGTGCACGGAGTATCAACATAACAGTTATAGATGCACTTAATTATCTGTATGACCTCAAAGATAAGATTCAGTTCCTTCATCAGACAGGCATAAGTGACTATGAAAAAACAAGAGAATTATACCGGAAATATGGATTTAAGGGGACAATCACTCCGTTTATCTATCAGATGGGTGAGGCATATGCTGTCGCTGATTTAGTTATCTCAAGGGCAGGAGCAACAACACTTGCAGAACTGACTGCCCTTGGAAAACCGGCTCTATTAATTCCCTATCCTTATGCAGCCGGACACCATCAGGAAATGAATGCAAGGAAACTTCTTGAAATGGGTGCAGCGAGAATGATCCTCAACAGCAAACTGAAAGGCGAATCCCTTGCACAAAACATAAAAGAACTCTATATGCACGAGACGTTAAGGGCAGAGATGCAGAGAAATAGCAGGGCACTTGGGAGACCTGATGCAGGTGCAAAGGCTGTTGATATCGCAATGAGCCT
>JAGVMY010000091.1 GCA_020053565.1 Thermodesulfovibrionales bacterium | reverse complement strand
TTATACAGACTGAGTAGAAACCGAAGTGAATGGCCTCTTCACAGAGCCTTTTAATGCCTGCATACGTGGCATCAGGCCTGAGCAAAGTATGGTCTATTACAGAAGCGATATCTTCCTGATTCAACACTTTCATAACCGGTTAATAATACCCCATTTATAATTATACCATCAGGAATTTATCTTGACTCTAACTTGACAATTCGTTTGGGATTGCTTCGTAGGTCGAATCGACCTCCTCGCAATGACATGAAAGTTGCTTCATTACTTAATTTGTCATTGCGAGGTCGCATCGACCGTGGCAATCTCGTATTTTAGACACTAATGGCAAAAACCGAATACACTTCCTTGCTTTTTTACATAGTATCTGATAATTTTGATTTAAGAAAGCAGACAGGAAGTATAGTGTAGAGCTTGTCACAATGGTATTGGGAAAATAGGCTAAGCGTAAAAATGAACTTTATTCCAATTAAAATATTGAGCAATCTACCTATTAACAGGGACATCCAACAAACTCAAAAAATAGTGTTCTCTACCTTAATACTTGCCCTCATATTTATTGCATCCGGTTGCTCTTCTTCGCATAAGTTTGACGCAAGAGAGTTACAAAAAATGGGAAAGGTTGCCGTAATCAGCCACAGTGAATACCAGATTGTCTATATACCAAGTCCGTATAAAAAATTAACAGGAGAAGATGAAAAAATAGTTGTAGAACTGGAAGCCTTTTTAAAAGAATTTCCTTTGTCAAAAACAGTAAGACAAAAATTTACTAAAGCATTGATAGATTCCCATTTACAATTAGATTTAGTCCCTGAAACGGTCTTAGAAAAAATAGAAGACTCTTCACTTCAAAACTGTCTCATCTGGGCAAAAACAAATAAGGTAGATACTGTTATTCACCTGGAGAGCATAATCGAAGTCTCGCATGCTTATCGAACACATGATGTGCCACTGAGATACTACCCAAAGGTCTGGACTGAAGCGAGAATAATCAGGCTTCGAGATAATAAGTTACTTTGGTCGAAAAAGGTCTGGACACATGCTATGGATGGAACTGCAGCAGGCTTACCCTCATATTCTGCGTATGACACTGTTTTTGATAGGAACTGTCTTGAAACACTGATAGATAAAAAGCTTGATTTCATTGTGAAGAATTTGATAAAAAATTTGAGCTAATATATAAAATTCTTTAACAATCTTAAACCCAAATCCAGTGATAAGGCATTAACAGCGTTGTCCACTTTGTCATTGCGAGGTCGCATCGACCGTGGCAATCTCTTTTAGAAAGGCGAGATTGCTTTGTTTCACGCGCAATGACATTTTTTATCGCTGGATTCGGGTTAAACTTGATATTCCCTGTAGCTTGCTACAGGGTCTCCACTAATTTCCTCCCCCTCTTCATTCCTTCATTTCGTAATTTCACATTTTCACTGTCTTGATGGGTTTCAGCTGGTGTGGTATTTTAATCACCATGAAGAATTGGAAAGAAAATGAAAGGTGAAAAGTAGATTGCATAAGGCTGACTGGGAAACAAACTGAACACATGAGTACGGTTATCCTGAGAAAGGCAACATATAACTACGATACACTGAAGCCACAAATCTTTGAGATACTTGATTTCTTTTGTGGAAGTTTGATTAAGAAAAACAGCCGTGTTGTTATAAAACCAAACCTCCTTACCCCGGCTTCACCTGATAGGGCAATCCTCACGCATCCATTGATAGTAAAGGCATCTGTTGAGTATGTACTACAGAAGGGAGCACATCCTCAGATTTCTGACAGTCCTGGTATAGGTTCGTTTGACAAGATTTTAAAAGAAAGCGGGATAAGAGATGCGTTGATGGGACTACACGTCGATTTTAAAGAATTCGAAACTTCAATGTTCATTGATATTGGTGAACCTTTTAAGCATATAGAAATTGCTGAAGATGCGCTTAAGGCAGATGTCCTCATCAACCTTCCAAAACTTAAGACACATACCCAGATGCTTCTTACACTTGGTGTGAAAAACCTCTTTGGATGTATTGTGGGCTTGAGAAAGCCAGAATGGCATTTAAGGACTGGTGTTGACAGAGAGATTTTTGCAAAATTACTTGTGAAGATTTATAAAGCAGTTAATCCAACTGTTACAATCCTGGATGGAATTCTTGCAATGGAAGGGCAGGGGCCTGGGAAGGGTGGGATTCCAAGAGAGACTGGAGTGCTTATTGGGAGTAATGATGCTGTAGCAATTGACTTTGTCGTATGTAAAATAATAGGAATAGATACGGATAGACTTCTCACGAATAAGGTTGCGAAAGAGAAGGGTTTTCTTAATGAAGAGATAAAGGTGAAAGGCGATCGAATTTTAGAAATAAAGGATTTTAAACTCCCTCAAATAACTCCTCTCGTCTTTGGTCCAAAAAGACTTCATAGAATTATGAGAAAGCATCTTGTTCAGAGACCAGTATGCGATGACTCTATCTGTGAATTATGTGAAGAGTGTTTGCAGCATTGTCCTGCAAATGCAATATCACATGGCAGAAAAAAGATCCACTTCAATTATGATGCATGTATCAGATGTTACTGTTGTATCGAAATCTGTCCTTATGGAGCGCTCAGGGCTGAAGAAACGCTTCCCGGTAAGATAGTCAGAAAAGTTTTGAAGGTAAACAAATAAAGATGAGCTTCACATGATAGCTTGAGATAATATAGAATTTATCATGCATGTTCAGGAGATAGTGGTTAATAGTTCAAATGCAGGTCAGAGGCTTGATACATTTCTTGCAAGCAAAACCAGCATTACACGTTCGCAGATACAAAAGCTCATAGAAAATGGTAGTGTTCTCGTTAATAACAGGATTGTCAGTCAACATTACAGGGTAAAAATAAATAATGTCATTACTCTGAACGTCCCTGACAAAGAAACTGAAGGGCTTGTACCAGAGCCAATACCTTTAGAAATACTCTTTAAGGATGATTATCTTGTTGTTGTCAATAAACCAGCAGGAATGGTTGTGTATCCTTCTGTTGGTCATAGACATGGTACCCTTATGAACGCTCTTTCTTATCATTGCAGAAATCTTGCTTCAGTGGGAAGGCCATTAAGACCTGGTGTTATACACAGGCTTGATAAAGAAACCTCAGGTGTGATTGTTGTTGCCCTGAATGATGAGGCTTACTATAACCTCGTTGAGCAATTCAAACGCAGGACAATAACGAGGAGATACAGTGCATTAGTTTATGGAAACCTCAAAGAAGATAAAGGTGAGATAGTGCTACAGATAGGACGCTCTGAGTCTGATAGAAAGAAGATGTCAACCCGAGCGAGGAAAGGCAAAGAAGCTATTACAAGATGGAAGGTGCTGGAAAGGTTTGGCAATACGACATTAATTGAGGCAAGACTTGGAACGGGAAGAACACATCAGATAAGGGTCCATTTTGCATCTACTGGACATCCGGTACTTGGAGACAGGACGTATGGGAAAAAAGTTGAGCTTGAGGTAAAATCGAAGAAGAAGATAGTATTCCCGAGACAGATGTTACATGCAGAATTATTAGGGTTTACACATCCTGCAACGGGTAAGTATCTCGAATTCTCAAGCCCTCTTCCAGAAGATATGGTACAAAAGATAAAAGAGCTGAGAGCTGAGAGCTGAGAGCTTATATTTAGTTGCCAAAACTGATGCCAAGCGACCGTGCGGTGAGAATGATGTCACTGTCCAGAGGAACTGTATTCATTTTACCGATTGCTTCATCAATAGGTACAGCATGGATCTTTGAAGAATGAAGTGCCACCATTGTCCCGAATTTACCTTCTGCAATAAACCTTACGGCTGCTGCACCAAATCGTAGTGAGAGGAGTCTGTCAAAAGTTGTGGGTGCACCTCCTCTTTGTAAATGTCCGAGCACCATGTCCCTCGTCTCTTTCCCGGTTCTTGAAGCAATTTCTTCAGCCACTTTTTTACCAATCCCACCAAGTCTGACTACCCCATCAGACCTTTTTTCAATTATTGTTATATCTCCACCAACCGGCTTTGCGCCCTCAGCAACAACAACAATAGCATAATTCTGTCCGATAAGCTCGAGCTGCCTTATTTTGTTACATACCTTCTCGATGTCAAAAGGAATCTCCGGGATAAGAATGACATCAGCTGACCCGGATACTCCTGAATGTAATGCTATCCAGCCCGTGTTCCTGCCCATAACCTCTACAACCATAACCCTGTCATGCGATTTAGCAGTAGTATGGAGCCGATCTATCGCTTCAGTAGCTGTATTGACCGCAGTGTTGAATCCAAAGGTGACCGATGTTGCACTGATATCATTGTCAATGGTCTTGGGAATCCCGATGATAGGAATCCCTTTTTTCATAAACTCACTTGCGATGCGAAGACTCCCATCCCCTCCTATCGCAATGAGTGCATCAAAATTGAGTGCCTTAAAATTTGACACAACTTTATCTGAAATATCAGTCTCAGCTACAGTTCCGTCACTATTTCTCACAAGGTATTTGAATGGGTCACCCTTGCTTGCTGTGCCGAGTATAGTACCCCCGAGATTTGTGATATCCCAGACAACTTCCGGGGTCAGGCGGATAATCTGTTTTGTATCAATAAGACCTTGATACCCATATTTTATTCCAAAGACTTCCCAACCCTTCTGTGAGGCAGCAAGAACAACACCGCGGATAACTGCATTCAAACCGGGAGCATCACCACCACCTGTATTCATTGCTATCTTCATTTAACAGAACTCCACTACTTCTTCTTTAGACAATCTCGGAGGAGGATAAGGGATATTTGATGGATAACCCACAGGAACAATAGCTACAGGCCTTAAGTTCACAGGCATAGTGAGAATCTTAAAGACTTCATCTTCATAAAATGCTCCAACCCATGTTGACCCAAGCCCATGTTCATGAGCAACAAGCATCATACCCATAATGCTTGCCGCAACATCCTGAATTGAATATAAATAAATCCCGCGTTCTCCATATCTATAGGATATACGGCTACTATCAGTACACCCTATTATAACAAGAGGCGCCTCTGCAATAAAATACTGATTGAGTGCTGCTGAAGCAATTTTTTTCTTGAGTTTTTCGTCTTTAATAAAATAGAACTTTCTTGCCTGGAGGTTTCCCGCACTCGGTGCCCATATCAGTGCATCGATCAGTTTATCAACAAGCTCCTCTGGTATCTCCCGCTTCTGAAAGTCGCGAATGCTTCTCCGTTCCTTAACTGCTTTTAGAATATCCATTACGGTTTCCAGTATTCCTCAAACTTTCCACTCTTTGTGATCCAGACCACATAACGTGCTACAGTCACATCGCCTTTTGAATCGAACGTTATCTTTCCAATAGCACCATTGAATTCCATTCCTCAACAGCGAGCAAGACACCGTTTTTGAAATCCATGCCCATCTTTGCCTGGTCACCTGTTATAGGACCAGCAATGCCAATTTTTATTACATCTTTTTTTTTCTGACACCCCCAAAAGAGTAAGCAAATAGACAGGATAATCAGTGGAATACTTATCATTTTAACGCTTCCTGATAATCCTTTAATCATTTCTGAAAGGCTTTCTCCATCTCTTCTTTATCAGTATTGTGAATAATTTACATCAAAAAATCTAATAATTTCCATAAACCTGTTTACGTTTCCTTCAATCTCTCCGCTGAGGATTGCTGACGCAACTGCAACAGCATCAGCACCTGCATCTAAAACCAATTGGATATTTTCGAGGTTTATACCTCCTATTGCAACTAACGGTATAGTTACCTGTTTTTTTACCTCCCTGAGCATACTAACGCCTTTAGGACTCCCTGCATCCTTTGTTGTGGTGTGAAATACTGGGCCAAAGCCAATATAATCAGCACCACCTTTTTCTGCTTCTATTGCCTGTTCTAAACTATGGGTAGAAATACCGACTATCCGGTTTTTGCCCATTATCTTACGTGCTTCTCTCAGGGGCAGGTCTTCCTGTCCGAGATGAACTCCTTCTGCATTTACACACATTGTAATATCAGCATGGTCATTCACTATCAACACAGCGTTAAAGTCCTGAGTGAGTTTTCGTAGCCTATCTGCTTCTTCATAAACCTCTCGCCTTGACTTTCCTTTCTCCCTGTACTGGACCCACCTCACACCTGACCTGAGCACCTTGAGTGTCATATCTTCGTATGAGAGTTTAGACGCCTTACAGTCAGTTATAAAGCATAACCCGCCGAGATACATATGATTTCTTTAATTTGTTTGTGGTTAAAAGGTTTTAATAACCTTGGAAATTCTTTAAAAATTATTGTGAGCCGTTTATCTTCTCTACGAAATTTGTATTAAATTCTCCTTTTATAAAATCCGGATGATCAAAGACCTTTTTATGGAATGGGAGGGTTGTCTTTACACCATCAATGATAAACTCATCAAGTGCACGTCTCATACGCACAATCGCTTCTGGCCTGTCTTTTCCGTGAACGATCAGCTTGGCGATAAGGGAATCATACTGTGATGGTATCACATATCCATTATAGATTGCGGTGTCTACTCTCACACCAGGCCCTCCAGGGAGAAAGAGAAAATTAATCTTTCCTGATGAGGGGATAAACCTGTCGGAGTCCTCTGCATTAATCCTGCATTCAATGGCATGACCTGATGGCCGTATTTGACTTTGTTTGTACTCTAAGGGAAGTCCTGCTGCAAGCTTTATCTGCTCTTTTATTATATCAATGCCTGTAACTGCCTCTGTCACAGGGTGTTCTACCTGGACGCGTGTATTAATTTCCATAAAATAGATATTGCCATCGGGACTGACTATAAACTCTACGGTACCGACGTTTCTGTATTTGATGGCACGTGCGGCTTTTACTCCTAAATCTCCGATCCTCTTCCTGAACTTTTCTGTTGTCGAGACAGGTGATGGAGACTCCTCGATGAGCTTCTGATGCTTTCTCTGTATTGAGCAGTCCCTCTCACCAAGGTGGATGATATTGCCCTTGTTATCTGCTATGATTTGCACTTCTATATGTCTCGTCTCTGGTATATATTCTTCTACATAGAGCTCGTTATCACCAAATGCGGTGAGTGCTTCTCTTTGTGCGATGTAAAATGCCTGTTCAAGGTCTTTTTCCTCTCTCACAATCCTCATGCCGCGGCCTCCTCCTCCAGCAGATGCCTTGAGGATTATCGGGAACCCTATCTTTTTTGCAGCTTTCATTGCCATCTCTTCTGTCGCAACAGGGCCATCACTTCCCGGTACAACAGGCACACCTTTTCTTCTCATTATCTGTCTTGCCTTTGCCTTGTCACCACCGAGCCTAATATTTTCAGGAGTTGGACCAATAAATGTTATGCCCGAGGTCATACAGGCTTCGGCAAAATGGTAATTCTCTGAGAGAAAGCCATAACCCGGATGAATCGCATCCGAGTCTGTGATTTCAGCAGCACTCAATATTGCAGGAATGTTCAGGTAACTCTGGGTTGGGTTTGCAGGTCCAATGCATACAGATTCATCTGCGAGTCTTACATGGAGAGAATCTTTTTCTATATCTGAGTAGACACTCACGGTTTTTATTCCGAGCTCCTTACATGCCCGGATTATTCTTACTGCAATCTCCCCTCGATTTGCGATTAATATCTTTTTGAATAATTTCGAATTATTTGTCATTTTAAGCCTATCAGTTATTTTCCGTTATATTCACATAGGCTCAATAAGGAATAGTGGTTCGCCATATTCAACAGGCTGTCCGTTTTCCACTAAAGCCTTTACAATGATGCCGTCAACATCACTCTCTATCTCATTCATAAGCTTCATTGCTTCTATGACGCAGAGAACCTGTCCCTTTTTTACCCTCAGTCCAACTTCCACAAAAGGTGCGGCATCAGGCGCAGGCGATCTGTAAAACGTGCCGACAATCGGTGAAGTTATTGTCACAAGCCTCTGCGTTTCTTCTTCTGTTTCCTGTGTTATCTTCTCATGGAAGACCGGAGATTTTTGCATAGGCATTTCTATCGAAGATAAGAATTTCTCCCTCTTGATTTTTACCTTTGTGCCGTCTTTTTCTAACTGCAATTCAGTAATATCTGTTTCCTTGAGAAATTCGATAAGCTTTTTTAAATCCTCAAGTTCCATTATTTTACCCTTTCTATATATTCTGATGTCCTTGTGTCTACCTTTATGGTATTACCCTCATTTATATGAAAGGGGACTTTCACTACAGCCCCTGTTTCTAAGGTTGCTGGTTTACCACCTCCTGAAGCAGTATCTCCTTTAAATCCTGCCGGATCTGTTTTGGTCACTAACAATTCAACAAAAGTTGGGAGTTCTACAATTAGTTGAGAACCTTTATAATAGAGGATCACAACTACCAAATTCTCTTTAAGAAAATTTTTTGCGTCTCCAAGCTGGTCACCAGTAAGTGGAATCTGTTCGTATGTCTCTTCGTCCATGAAATAATAGAGTCCATCCTGCATGTAAAGATAGTGCATTTTCTTTTCCTCAAGCTGGAAGGTTTCCAGTTTTTCTCCAGACCTGAAGGTCTGCTCAAGAACACTTCCTGTCTTCAGGCTTTTTAACTTTGTCCTGACAATAGCGCCGCCTCTCCCCATCTTCACATGTTGAAAGTCTATTATCTCGCAGGGCTCACCTTTAAATTCTACCTTGAGACCTTTTCTGAAATCACTCGTTGAAACCAAATCAGTACCTCCTCACAAAAGTATACTATTTTATCATTTTTTGCATTTTTTTCCATCATACAAAGTTTTTTAAGAAATCAGGGTCAGCAGTCTCCTAACGTATTATCGCAAGTTTTTTTGGGAAGATTGGTGAGGACTTCAGAGCCATCTGGTTTTGCTACTACCATATCCTCTATTCTTACTCCTCCAAGTCCCGGAACATAAATGCCTGGCTCGATTGTAAAGACCATATTTTCTTTGATCATTTCTTTTTTATTCCACGTGATGTGTGGTGATTCATGAACCTGAAGGCCAACCCCATGACCAGTCCCATGTCCAAAGAACTCTCCATAACCTGCCTTCTTAATAACATTTCTGGCAGACTGGTCAATCTCCTGAGATTTTACCCCTGGAGAAACAAGGGAGATAGCCCTCTCATTGGCTTCTACTACAAGTTGATAGATCTCTCTCTTTTTATTTATGTTATCTCCTTTAATGAGCAATGTCCGGGTCATATCAGATAAATAACCATCAGCCTCTCCACCCCAGTCGATAATGACGAGGTCACTATTATTTAATTTTTTTTCAGTTGGCCTTGCATGGGGCATTGCAGAATTCAGACCTGATGCGACTATCACCTCAAATGGAATATGCCTGCAGCCTTTCTTCTTCAATCTTTCCTCAAGTCTCAGTGCAAGAGCTCTTTCACTGATCCCCTGCTTTATATATGGTTTTATGTCAAGAAAAGCAGATTCTGCACGCCTTACTGCCTCCCTGAGTGAGTTTATTTCAATAGAGTCCTTTACCGCTCTCAATCTCTCTATGAGACCTTTAAAGGCCTTCAGGGTTAAGTCTCCTTTCAATAATCTTCTGAAAAAATTATAGGACACAGAAGACTCAAAACCGAGTTTCTTAATACCAATCTTTTGAGAGAGCCTTTCTATGGTCTTTATCACATCTCTTTTTTCTACAACAATATCCCACCCCTGTGCTTCTCTTCCTGATTGCTCTTTATATCTAAAGTCAGTGATAAATATGTTTTTTCTCTTTGTGATGAAGAGAAAACCTGATGAGCCCGAAAAGCCAGTGAGATACCGGACATTATGTATATCGGTTACAAGAAAACTATCGACTTTCTTTCTGCTAAGGGATTCCCTTATGTGAGAAAGTCTTGACAGGTAATGAGTATAAGGTATTTTAATCATAGCCCAATAAAGTAAATTCCAGTAACCAAAGCCGAAACACCAAATAAACTCTATTTATAAATAACCAATTACCCAATAATGTTTGGTAATTGTCATTTGGATTTTGGTTATTACCCCTCACTGAGAAAGGAGGTTTTTTGCAGCCCTGAGTGCGAGAAGATAACTATCTGGGCCAAAACCACTTATCTGCCCGATGGCAACTTCTGCAATAAATGATTTTTTCCTGAATTCTTCCCGACTGTGGATATTTGAAAGGTGAACCTCTATTGCAGGTTTATTTATTGCTGCGATAGCATCCCTTATTGCAATACTCGTATGGGTATATGCAGCAGGATTGATAATCAAAACATCATAGTTGCTTTTCTGGATAGCGTCCAATATCTCTCCCTCACTGTTGAGCTGTACTATATTCGCATCGATACCAAGGTCTGCAGCAAGGGAAAGAATAGCGTTGTTTATCTCATCGAGTGACCTGGTACCATATATGTCAGTCTCTCTTTTGCCGAGGAGGTTTAAGTTAGGACCATGGATGATTAAGACTTTCATTACTAAGAATTCTCTTTAAGGATTTCTGAAAAACTCATTTCGTCTCTTTTTAATACCTTCAAGGAAACTGTTCAGCCTTTCTATGAGCTTTTCCTTGTCCTTCCCGAGAAGTTTCAAAAGAACTTTCATATCTTCAATACGCTGGAGCACATGGACATTATCAGGTTCTCTCGAGAGAAGTTTCTTGTATATATCCATCGCATCTGTGTAGTTACCCTGAGATATATAAAGATCTGTATCACCTATGCTTAAATGTGGATCTTCAGAGACGCCTTCTTTCAGAGCCTCTGGTGTCTCTTCGATTGCAACCACGGACTCTATAAAAATATCTTCAGGTAAGAATACTTCTTCTTCAGACAGTTCCTCTTCTTCTGCTCCTCCTTCTTCAATTTCTTCTTCTTCAAAAAGGGTTTTACTCGAATACTCTATGTCCTGCCCTTTGACAGGGATTTCAGATGGCTTTTCCTCCTCAAGAGCAGGTTCTGGTTTAATAGAGGTTGTTTCTGCAGATGTTGCTTTTTCCGGGCTCTCAGGTTTAACGGTGAGCCCTTTCTCGATCTCTGCAAGGCTATTCGCTGCCTCTTCATCGCCCGGATTCAGCCTTAATACCATCTTAAATTCTTTTACTGCTTCATCAATTTCAACAAGGTCTTTATGAATCTCAGCGAGCTTCTTATGGGCATAGAGGTTATCAGGTATTGCGCTAATGACCTCTTTGAATTCTTCCTTTGCCTTATCGGGTATACCTTTTTCAAGGTATATCTTCCCTAAGGAAACACGTGCACTCATATATCGGGGGTGTCTTTCCAGTCCCTGAGTAAGGATAGCTATTGCCTCGTCAAGCATCCCTTCCTTTTTATATTCTTCGGCAAGCAATATAAAAAGCTTGGAATTCGGGTCTTTATTTAATTTTTCCTTTAGTCTTTCAGTTTCTTCAAGTGACATACTATGCCCAAAATTTTATCAAAATAGCGAAAAAAGTCAAGCCTTTATTTCAGATAACCTCTCTAATATCGCATCTGCAACAGAATCCTTGCTCATAAGCGGAAGACGTATTTCCTTCTCTTTATCTATAATAACAACCCTGTTTGTATCAACATCAAACCCTGAATCGGCTTTTGCAACATCATTAAAAATAATCATGTCCATATTCTTTTCCTTTAATTTCTTTCTCGCCCGGTCAATTTTCCCGCCTGTTTCAGCTGCAAAACCGATAATAAATGGCCTGTTCTTATTCTTACTTATTTCTGAAATAATGTCAGGGGTTTTTTGTAGCTTCACCATGAGTTCTCCTGACTTTTCAATTTTCTCCTTTGTTTTTTCTGCAGGCATAAAATCAGAGACCGCAGCAGACATTATGAGCACTGTTGATGAAGGCAGTTCTTGATTTACCGCATTCAACATGTCTGATGCAGTTTCTACAGAAATAAATTTCACACCTCTGGGTTGACTCAGTAATGAATGGCCACTTATTAAGGTTACTTCTGCCCCTTTTCTTAAAGCGGCTCTTGCGAGGGCATAACCCATCTTGCCCGATGATCTGTTTGATATAAATCTGACAGGATCAAGATATTCCCTGGTAGGGCCTGCAGTTACAATGATTTTTTCTTTTGCAAGGGTTTTCTGGCTCAGTGCTGACTTTATTGCTTCGATTATTTCTGAAACATCTGACATCCTTCCTATACCGTCTTCTCCACATGCAAGACTTCCCTTTTCAGGTCCTACCTGAAAGACGCCGCGAGATAAGAGATAGTTTAAGTTTTTCTGAAATACAGGGTTCTCATACATCCTCCAGTTCATTGCAGGAGCAATAACTATCTTGCCGCTGAATGAGAGAAGACACGTACTGAGGAGGTTATCAGCAATACCCCCTGCGAACTTTCCGATAGTATTTGCTGTTGCAGGTGCAATTACCATTATGTCCGCTTGAGCAGGTAACGTGATGTGAGCCATGGGGTCACTGAACAGGTCTGAGTAAACCTTATTTTGGGAAGCAATCTCGAGAGAGAGAGAGGTGATAAATTGCTTGGCTGCCTCGGTCATAATTACAGTAACCGAAGCACCTTCATCTCTAAGTCTTCTTATTACGTCAATGGCTTTGTAAGCGGCAACACTCCCTGTCACGCAAAAGAGTACCGACTTATTCTTTAGCACCTTCCTCTCGTTTTTCACTGAACAGACCTTCTGGAGCCATCTTGTCTATTGCTCCTTTTTCATGGAGATAGACCTTCAGGTCTTTTTCAAGTTCTGTAAGGTCCTCACCAGCGACCTCTCTTTTCTCTGCAAGGAGTTGCCTGTAATCAAACTTTCTGGACTCTTCCTTTGCCTTTTGGGCCTGTTCCCCTGTCAAAAATTCGATGGTATTTTCTATTGTCTCTTCAATGGCTAAGGTGGTAACCTTCTTCGCCTTTGTCTTCAACTTGGGCTTGGCACCTAAGGAGAGCTCCTTTGCCCTCTGGGATGCTATTGCAATAATCCTGTATTTTCCGTCGATCTTGTTCTGATCATATTCAATCGGCAAAGAAATAACTTCCATGCTCTTCCTCCTGTTTTAAGAACTTATTTTTAACCCACATGGTGTCAACTTTGTTGACACCATGTCTGTGCGAGATTATTATTGACTCAAGTTCTCTTAATGCATCATTTAACTTTTTATTTATTATAACATAATCATACTTGCGGTAGCTTTTTATTTCATTAACTGCCCTCTTCAGTCTTTTTTCTATCTCTTCCTTTGAATTAGTCATTCGCTTTTTGAGTCTTCTTTTCAATATCTCCATAGAAGGTGGTAGTACAAAGATATACACGCCTCCTCTGTATTTCTTTTTTAGTTGCATTGCACCTTGTGTATCTATATCAAGAATGACGTCGGTACCATTGCGAGTAAGTTTTTCAATCCTCTTTTTTGAGGTACCATATAATTCTCCGTTAATATTTGCCCATTCCATAAATTCACTTTTATTAACCATTGACCTGAATTCTTCTCTGCTTATGAATGTGTAGTCCCTGTCATTCACTTCCCCATGCCGTGGAGCACGTGTGGTATAGGAAACAGAATGTGTGATATGAGGAAGAGTAGAGGTCAGTTTTTTGCAGAGTGTCGTTTTTCCAGCACCTGAAGGTGCAGAGACTATGAACAGACTTCCTTTACCTTTCTTCTTCTGCAAGGGCTCCCTTTCCTTCAATGAATCTCTGTGTAATCGTTTCTGCCTGAAGAGCTGACAGGATAATATGATCGCTGTCTGTGACAATGATCGAACGGGTGCGCCTGCCCTCAGTTGCATCAATCAATTTACCCTCTTTTTTGGCCCCCTCACGAAGCCTTTTCATAGGTGCA
>JAGVMY010000103.1 GCA_020053565.1 Thermodesulfovibrionales bacterium | reverse complement strand
AGAATAGCGCCTGAAAAATGACACCCAGCACCTGCAGAATATCCCTTAGATATACGGATAAGGCTGAAAGGAATAGTGACAGTCCGATGGCTACTATGATCTGCAGTATGAACAAAAAAACGAGGGTATAGATCTGAAAGAAAGCTATACCGCCCTTTACTGCAAAAAAAATGATCAAAAAGATCAAAAACCCTGTTCCATGGTGTATAAAAGACGTGATAACTGCAGTGATGGGAAAAAGTTCAGAAGGGTAAAAAACCCTCTTGATAATAAACCCTTTCTCAACGATCGATGAAGCACCTCTTATGACGCCATCCTGGAGGGCAAACCATGGGAGCAGTCCTGACAGGAGAAACGGCAGATAGTGTATTTCTCCTGTTTCTACAGATATCCTGATCTTTATGATCTGCGAAAATACCAGCCAGAAAACAATCATAAAAAGCAGGGGTTGCAGGAATGTCCAGAAAATGCCAATAACTGAGCCGGCGTATCTTTCTTTGATATCCCTGATAAGCAACGGTGGCAGAAGCCGGTAGAGCTTATTAAACCTTATCATCCAGCTTTTTATCATAGAAAATCCGTATCACCCATTGTGTAATAGAGATTTTCACTCACCTCCCGGGCAGTTGCAACACGGTAGCGAGTGAGATTCGGTATCCACGTCCTGATATCACAGGGCTTAAAGCCAATATTCATCAATCGGCTCTTATATCTGTCAGGGAGCCATATCTTTATCTGCTTCTTATCACGGCTGTGGGCATGGTTAATGAGCTTCCTGAGCAAGATCTCTAAAACAGCATCTTCAAATACCAGATCCATTACCAGAAGGTCATTACCGCTCTCCCTCACAACCGCAAATGCTAAAAACCTGTGAGAGAAAATGCCCTTCACAGCATAAGGGTAATGCTTGAAAAAAGGGTTGTCCTGATATCGCCACTGGATGAATTCCCTGTCTCTGACCATTACCCAGCCGAGATCCTTGCATACCCTGTCCCAGAGCCGATCAATCTCCGGATCACCCCAGTCCACAGGCACGAAGGAATAGAGTAATCCCTCTGATACGCGCTTATCGCATTGATAGCGATATTCAGGCACCTCTAAACATTCCTCAATATGCCCTGTCTTTTTCCCCCAATTGTAGCAGACATCTCCTGGGAAGGTATAAAAAAACGTACCAAAAGTATCGTAGAGGAGATTGCAGACCCTGTAAAATATACTCTCTGTCTGAGGTATTCCCATATCTTTTGCCCGATAACCGTTCTTTGCCATTGCATCTACACACTGGCATGCGATTATATGCCTTCCCCTGAAGAGCATCCTCACCGGTATGCCTCCGTAATGGGCAACAAGCTCACCCTTTTCATTAAAGGCGACACTTGCCCATACCCTCAGATTGCCCAGTCCGAGGTACTTCCATTGCCACTGTTTGATTGTCAGTGGTTTTCCATAGACCTCCTGAAAAAGCCTTGTAATTTGTTGTTCATCGCCCTTTTCATACAGACGTATTCTGACAGTATCGCCTTGCATTATTTTATGTCCCAGATGTTTTGCATGGTGCATATCCCCATGTCAGGTGTATTCTTTGTTATGCTGAAGAAAGGCGTCACCCTCTCATGATAAAGGATGAGCCCTGTTTCATCAAATATCCTTGCGTGGACATAGTAATCCCCTGACAGAAGCGTTATGTTGGGAAACACAATCTTCACGGTCCTCTGCCCCTTGAGTGAACCAATTCCGTTGAGGTGCGTGCCTATGACATATACTCCCCTTCCATCAGGTAGCTTGATTGAAATGGTTATATTGTAAGACAGATCTTCGCTCCGGGTCTTTGTGTTCATTACGAGAGCAAAGGTGTCCCCTGTCTTTAAATCACCAGTATTCTCAAAAGAAATATGGTCAAACATGACAGGGAGCAAAGGGTGTTCAACAGAGGTGCGGCATTCATCCTTGCTGAACTGGTAGCTTTCGTATGCAGACACTACCCTCTCGGTCTCATCATGTATTGCAATTCTGCCTTCCTTAAGCCACATTACCCTGTCACATATCATTCTCGTATGATACGTATCATGTGAACAAAAAAGTATCGTCCTTCCCCTATTCTTGGATTCCAGTATCCTGTTCAGGCTTTTCTTCTGAAAATGTATATCTCCGACCGCGAGCACTTCATCGAGCACAAGGATGTCTGGTTCAAAGGATGAGACTATTGAAAATGCGAGCCTCATGAACATACCCGATGAGTATGTCCTCACGGGCTTGTCAATGAAATTGCCGAGTTCTGAAAATCCGATTATCTCATCAATCTTGTCCCTGATAAAGTCACGTCTGAAGCCAAGGACATCGCCGTAAAAGAAGATATTCTCCCTGCCGGTAAATTCAGGATGAAACCCTACCCCAAGTTCCAGTATTGACAGGACAGTGCCCGCAACCTCGACCGAGCCACTGGTGGGAGTGAGCGTTGATGAGATGATCTTCAGGAGCGTGCTTTTGCCTGCGCCGTTTTCGCCGATGATGCCAAACGTTTCTCCTTTATTGACAGAAAAGCTCACCCTGTCGAGTGCGGTGAAAGTCTCGGTAGGGGTATTCCGAAAGAAAAAAGCCTTTAGTCTGTCTGAAGGCTTTTTGTAAATCCTGTATGCCTTGGTGAGTTCAGTTGCCTTTATGGCTAACATGCGGTGCTATTACTTTGATTGTGAAAACTGAGTCATAAATTAGCATTCAAAACCTTGTGTAGCCTGCGGGGCTGCACACCTTATTACTCTGATTAATATTTTACTAATGATGCTTCACTCAAATTATCTACATACTGCCTGTACCAGTTATCATCAATGAAAAGCCATGTCTCTGCGGTGACTGTCTCTTTCCTCGGTTCTTTTACCTCTTTGCCGTGCAATTTCACTCCCCTCACTTCATATTCGACCTTCACATTGATCCTTGCGACATTGCCTTTAATCTCGTATAATTTCAGTTCCGGATTAAAATAATATATCGGCATATTCATGCCGACAAACTGCATTTTATTCACATTAATCCTGAAAAAAGGATCATACATATCATACATCAATCCCCTGTCTCTTTTGACCATGCCTTCCCAGAGAGTCAGCACCCGTT
>JAGVMY010000152.1 GCA_020053565.1 Thermodesulfovibrionales bacterium | reverse complement strand
ATAGCTCTACTCATTATTTATTAAAAGACGCTGAATTTGAGATACTTCTTTGGATGTTCCCTGATATCCTTGATGAGTTCTTTGAACTCTGTTATAGAACTTTTAAGCTCTCCTAAGGTATCCCTCACTTCTTTTGAAAGCTCTCTGTCTCTGACCAGACTTCCTGCCACACCTTCACCTGAGTCTATTCTCTCTAAAATTGAAGAGAGCTGTTTTGATGCTTTATTAAGATTGTCATACAATTCCGGATCTTCAGCAAGTTTCTTCAGGGTACCTGAACCCTCTTTTATTCTCCTGGTGAATTCTTCCATTGATGACGCAGTACTTAACAATTTGTTGTAGAGAGCAGGGTCTTCAATAAGCTTCTTCATGGTGCCCTGTGATTCCTTAATGTCTCTTAACAGTTCAGACATTGTTTTTGTAGCCTCTTGCACATTGTTATAGAGTGCAGGGTCTGTGAGGAACTTCGCAATCGTTCCTTCACTTTTTTCTAATTTATCTATAAAGTTTTCGAGCTTTTTCATAAAATCAGTAACTTTTCCAAGAGATACTAAACTGACATTGACGATATCCTGTATTTCAAGTTGTGTCGCTCCCTCTAACACATCTCCTGGTTTGATTATCGATGCCTGAGGAGAACCATTACTCAGTTCAACATATTTATCACCTAAAAGTCCCATGGTGTGAACACTGGCTTTTGAGTCCTTTTTGATGAATTTCGCTGCATTACTGTTAACTGACATCGTGACTAACGTCCCATATTCGGTGTGAAGGTCAATGCTTTTCACAGATCCTACCTCAATTCCAGAAATCCATATAGGAGAACCCTTCCTTAAACCTCTCACATCCTTAATCTGTGCCTTTATCTGTACCTTTGGAGAAAATAAATCCTCTATGTTTCCTGCAAAAAATACAGTAATAAGCAGTGCGAGCAGTGCAAGAGTTATCACAAGGCTCACCTTGAGTTTCGACCATGTAAGCTGTTTTTTCATGTCAAACATTTCAGCCTCCTGATTTATTTGCTTTACAGCTAAGACTTACTTCGTTCAAATATATCTGAATTTCAGAAACGGTTGAGTGTACAAGTTCCTCCTTGTCACCATCAAATAGTATTATGCCATCTTTCAGGAACATAAACCGCTCTGCTATTTTTACTGCATCAAAAATTTTATGGGTAACGAGAATAAGACCCCTGCCATTTTTACTTAAGTCGAGGATCAGTTTGCATATGATATCCGCATTGACCGGGTCAAGACCTGTTGTCGCTTCATCATAGAGAAACATCTTTGGCTCACACGCTGCCAGTGAACGTGCAATCGCAACCCTCCTGTGCATTCCGCCGCTCAGTTCATCAGGCATAAGTTCTATAGCATGCTCCACACCTACAATCCTGAGCAATTCTCTTACTTTATGGTCTATCTCGTCTTCAGAGAGCTTTGAATATTCCCTCAAACAGAATGCAACATTCTCCTTCACATTCAGAGAATCAAACAGTGCACCCTCCTGAAAAACAATGCTGAATTTCATCCTTACTTCTCTCAACTCGTCTTCTGTTTTATTCGTAATATCCTCACCATCAATGATTATTTTTCCAGCATCAGGTCTTATCAACCCGAGTATCAGTTTCAATATAGTAGTTTTTCCCTCCCCGCTTTCTCCGAGGATGGCTACTCTTTCGTTTTCACTGACGGTGAAACTTATGTCTTTGAGCACATGATTTATCCCGTAGGAAAACCAGACCTTGTCAAATACAATCATACCGAGAACCCCAATACATAAAGCAATATCCGTGTAAGGATAAAGTCAGAAACGATGATCATGACAATTGATACCACCACAGCCCTTGTCGTTGACTTTCGAAGACCTTTTGAGCCACCTTTTGTAGATAGTCCCATATAACAACTTATGCACGCTATCAGATAACCAAAGATAAAAGGCTTCACAGAACCTGCAAACACATTTTCAAAGGTTAACACATCACGAATAGAACTCCAGTAAAAAGTGCCACTTTGATGGCTCACAAATACCGCGATGTAATATCCGCCACAAAGAGAAACAACATCGCCTATAATGGTAAGTGCCGGGAGCATGATTATGGAACTCAGTATCCTTGGTGTCACAAGCTTTTTCATCGGGTCTACACCAAAAACCCTCAGGGAATCTATTTGATGTCCGAGAATCATGGAACCCAATTCAGATGCTATCCCTGAACCAACTCGTCCTGCGTAGACGAGTGCAGCAGTTACAGGGCCTATTTCTCTGATAATGGAGATGCCAACAACTTTTCCTGTGTACATCTTAAGCCCAAGACTTGAAAGCTCAGCAGAGAGCTGAAGTGAAAGAGCCATCCCGGTAAAAATAGAAACAAGAAAGATTATTACAAACGAACCCGCACCCGCATAGTCCATCTGCTCAATCATATCTTTCAAATAAAATGGTTTCTTCACCGCGCCTAAAAGCCCGCGGGCAGAAAGCAGATAGAAATCCTGAAGCTCACTTATAAGTTCTTTTATTTTCATGGTCTCACAAGTTCGATCATTGTCACCTCAGGAGGTGACAGAAAACGAATAGGAGGACCCCATGTACCTGAACCTCGGGATACATAAAGATATGAATTATCAAGTAGCCTAAACTTTCCTGAATCAGTAGTATACCGATAATATATACGTGTGATGAGACTGAAGGGGAAGATCTGTCCTTTATGGACATGTCCTGAAAGCTGTAAGTCAAAAAGTCCAAGAGCATCTTTATCCACAATAGGTCTGTGTTTGAGCAATAAGGTAAACTTTTTACCTGCATGCTCAGAGAGCAACTCCTTCTCTGAGACATCTTTAAAAAGGTTATATCTCTTTCCAACCGGGTCATCCACGCCAACAATAGTAATCATATCAGAAATATTCACTCCCTTTCCTCTCAAAACGGTAAAACCTGCTTTCTCTGTAAAATCTATTGCCTGATCAAGACCAGCATAAAATTCATGATTCCCTGTTATGGCAAATTTACCGTATCGTGGATTAACATTCTCAATAAGTTTTGAAAGTGCTCCAATCTTGTTAATCTGTCCATCCACAAGGTCACCGGTTGATACCAGGATGTCAGGTTCTGCCTTTTTTACTTCCTCGATAACTTTTTTTAATTTCCCTTCTCTGATAATAAGACCTATATGGACATCTGAAATCTGCACTATCCTCAGCCTGCCAACTGCTTCAGGAATTTTAGCAGTCTTGATCAATACTTTCTCGGTGTGAATATTCCATGCCTCAAAATAACCATATATACAAATCACCATCGAAAGCAGAAGAGGTACGAAAAAAGAAAACCTGGCTGAAGGAGTAAATGCGATAAGATCTCTTTTCACTAATAGGCTACTTATGTATACAAGAAAATGATATAGATCGATTATAAGAGAGGAAGTGAAAAATAAAAACATGATTCCCATCCATATATATCCTATGTACGACATCATTCGGGCAAAAAGCTCAAATCCTTGTTTTTCAGAAAAACGAACAATTACAGGTGCGAAGATCATTATTACCATTATGAGTAACAGACAACTGCTCATTTTATTACTAAAATGGAACGCAGCCTTTGCCTTGAGAAAAGCATAGAGATGGAGAGCACTATAAAGCAGAAAAAACGTGAGTAAAAAGAGATTCATTTCATATTATCGTCTTTTCAGACCCCTTCAGAAGCTCCATTGTCATGTCATAAGCCAAAGTGCGTATAGACACAATAGCTTTTATGATTATATTTGTTATCGTATGCCGGGCACTCCAGGCATATGCATGGAAGAACCGGGGATACTGATAAATGCATTGCTGATTGCACCGACTATGAAAAAGATAACTATTGCACTTATTACGACCACTACTGTGTAAATCACCGCCTTTTCTTGCGGAGCTTTCATCAGCGCTGGTAGACCAAGATAAAGCAGATACAAGCTATAAAGCCCCACTAATCCCAAAAGGCTTAACATAGGAATCAATGCAAAAATACCAGCCAACCATGCAGCAGTACTGGAATAAGCGGCTACCTTGAGTGCCTGTATACTGTCTTTCTCACCAGAAAAAGTTGACGCAAGTGCATTAATAATTAACGACAATACATAAACACCGACAAGAGTTAACGCATAGTTCACCACTGCATGAGAAATTGATGTACTTAGTGTCACACGGTATGTCCCTACAAAAGGCATGCTCACACCAACTATTGACATACCTATAATTGATGCGATCGGGCCGATTGCTGCCAACAGGACGATATAACTCCTGTATAATTCTGCTACCGTCGTTTTTTCTGCAGCGATAATTTGCCACTCAGATTTTGGTTGTAACAAAATTTTCTTCACACGCTCTGCGATATTCATTATCCCTCCCTTTCTCTCCTTCCTCATCCAAAGTTATTAAATAGTACAATTTCCACTCCTTCACTTTTTAAAACTTTAGCCAAAAATAATCATATTGTCAATTCCAGAATTGCTTCATGCAAAATTTAATGTGTTATTAAAATTGCTGCCTTCAAATTGCAGAGATAGTGCAAAAATATTTTTTATTGATACTTTGATATGTCTTCATATAATGGTTGGTGGAATCTTTCTAAATCACCTCATCTATCGGTGTGACAAATACCTTAATCCCTGCCTTGGGATGTCTTTGTTTCAACTTTTTGATTGTTGAAATCAAAGGATTTAATTCTTTTTCTTCAACCGCAATGGCGAGGAAATTGTTTTTTCCAGGCCAGCATTGGGTCCCAAGACGAGGCTGCGTTTCAGTGCCTTCACCGAGAACCTCGGTAAATTTTGTATAGCCTTTAATTCCAGCCTCTTTTATAGCCTCAATAATTTCATAATCAGCAGCTTCACAATATGCTATAAGTACCATCTTCATGTTTTTTCACCTTTGACCTCTGATTCCTGTTTTACAGGTTTTGACTTTTTTGTAAACTTTGCCTGCAAATCATCAAGTACATCATACGCCGCAGGCACAACAATAAGTGTCAAGAAAAGTGATGTGAGCAGTCCACCGATAACAGCAATGCCCATGGGTGAGCGTGTTTCAGCACCTTCACCGATGCCGAGTGCAACCGGCATCATTCCGAAAACCATTGCAAAGGTGGTCATTAAAATCGGCCTGAGTCTGACTGGCCCAGCCTGAAGGATAGCCTCTTTCCTTTCCATGCCTCTTGCCCGAAGCGTATTAGTATAGTCAACAAGCAGAATCGCATTCTTTTTTACAAGACCCATAAGAAGGATAAGACCAATTAAGCTAAAGATATTGAGTGTTTTCCCGGTTATGAGAAGTGCGCCAAAAGCACCGATAAACGAAAGGGGCATGGAAAGCAATACAATAAACGGGTGGATAAAACTTTCGAACTGGGATGCAAGAACCATATAAGCCATAATGATTCCAAGGATAAGGGCAAACATCAGATAGCCAAATGATTCTCCCATAACATCAGCCATCCCTTTATATCTTCCTGAATAATCTGGTGGAAGCACCCGTGCTGCTATACTGTCAAGCTCTCCCTTCGCCTCACCAAGTGGTTTTCCTTCAAGGTTCGCAAAGAGTGTTATTGCCCTCTGCCTGTCAACTCTGTTTATGACACTTGGTCCACCTGCCTCCTGTATGCGAACAATATTTGAGATTTCCACAAGTCGTCCATCTTTTGACCTTACATAAAGCTTTCCTAAATCCTCAGGATTTTTCCTGTTCTCTGGATTAAGCCTGACCCTGACATCGTATCTTCTCCCTTTTGCAATATCCTTGTACTTTGTCACATCTACCTCACCGCCAATAAGGAAGTTTACCGCCTCAGCAACCGATGCAATATCTACATTGAGATCTGCTGCTTTGTCCCTGTCTATAAATACACGAATCTCCGGCTTTCCTGTTTCAAGTGAGGTGTCAATATCAACTATCCCGGGAATTTTAGAAAACTGGTCTGCAACCTCCCGGGTGTATGTATCCAGACCTTTCAGGTCAGTACCCCTTAGGCTATACTGGATGGGCACGTTCCGCTGCCCTCCGCCAATTAAGGAGACATCCTCTGAAGTGGCCTTGAGTCCGGGAATTTGTTGTTTAAGCTTTTTCCTTATATCTGCCATGATCTGCTGTTGAGTCTTTTTCCTGTCTGACTTTGGAATAAGTCCGGTAATCAAACGAGCCTTATTGACCTCTGCTACCCGACCAAAACCCTGTACATAAAAGACAGTCTTCACTTCAGAAATATTCCTTACATAATCCTCTGCTTTCTTAAACATCCTGTCTATCTCATCAACGGAATAATCTACAGGTGCTTCTAATCGGACTATAAACCGGCTCTGGTCTTCTGACGGGACAAATTCCTTTCCAAGGAATCTTGTCATAAAAACGCTGAAGATAAAAATTACCGTTGCCAGAATCAATACAAATGCCCTGTGAGAAAGGACAATGCTTAGTAACTTTCTGTAAATTTCCTCTGTTTCTTTATACCATTTTTCAAGCCTATCTGAAACAGCAGATATAAATTTCTTTTTCCCTTCTTTGCTGGATCCTGAATCCTGAATCCTGTTTGCTATTTTGAGGTATCTTGATGCGAGCATTGGTATCAGGGTAAAGGAAATAAAAAGGGATACCAGTATTGCAAAAACGACAGTAAGCGCAAACTGCAGGAAGAACCTGCCGATAATCCCTTTCATGAATGCAACAGGGAGGAATATTGCAACAATCGCAAATGTAGTTGCCATAACAGCGAGACCGATCTCTGAGGTCGCAAAAGATGCTGCTTCCCGCGGTGCCATGCCTTCCTCTATATGTCGATAAATATTTTCTATAACAATTATAGCGTCATCAATAAGGATACCGATGCAAAGAGAGAGGCCAAGCATTGTCATATTATTGAAAGTAAAATTAAAGGCATTCATGATGGCAAAGGTCGCAATGATCGATATAGGGATTGCCAAGGCGCTTATCAGGGTGATCCGTATACTTTTTAGAAACAGGAGAACAGCCAGAGTTGCAAAGAACCCTCCGTAAATAAGATGGTGCTGAACTTCATTGATAGAGCGCTTAATGAAGTCAGACTGGTCAAAACTTATATTGAGTCTCATCCCGGGCGGAAGGTTCTTCCTTATATTTATAAGTTCCTTCTTTACTCTGTCAATAACTTCAACCGTGTTTGTTCCTGACTGTTTCTGTATTCCTAACCCCACAGCTGTCACGCCGTTGAACCTCACAATAGAGCGCTTCTCTTCCATTCCATCCTCAGCCCTGCCAACGTCTCTGACCCTGACCGGTGCGTTATTATGATACGCAACAATGAGGTCATTGAAATCCTGAACCCTTGGGAATTCACCTTTTACTTTTATTGAATATTCCTTTGTATTGCTTTCAATCCTTCCACCAGGCAGTTCAACATTTTCACGCTGCAACGCCAGCAATACATCCTGGGCAGTTATCTGGTGTGCCCTGAGCCTGTGAGCATCGAGCCATATTCTCACCTGTCTTAGCCTGAGCCCTGCCAGCCTGATGGCACCGACATCGGTTATCTTCTGTAGCTGCTCCTTTAACACTTCATCAGCATAGGTCGAAAGTTCTCTGACAGATTTTTCTCCTGCGAGATTTAACCACAAGACAGGAGTCGCATCAGGGTCAACCTTTTCTATGACAGGTTCATCAATATCAGTAGGGAGCTTTTTCCTTATAATTGAAATCTTCTCTCTTACATCCTGAACTGCAAGGTCAATATCCCTTTCAAGGACAAATTCAACGGTGACAAGTGAAATACCTTCAATGCTCATTGAGGTGATCGTTTTCACGCCGTTGATAGTATTAATAGCCTCCT
>JAGVMY010000033.1 GCA_020053565.1 Thermodesulfovibrionales bacterium | reverse complement strand
GTCCTGTGGAGGTTGAAACCGAAGGTATTAGGGATGATGGCAGCCGTTTTGCAGCCCGTATCTATGCTTATCCTAACTTTGATCTGGATGGTAATGTAATAGGGTTTATCGAGGTTGTGGAAGACATCACCGAGCGCAAGCAGGCGGAGGAGGCCTTAAAAGAAGCAATGGCGTTTAATGAAAGCACATTAAACGCCATTGATGATATCTTCTACACATTTGATTTGAGTGGCAAAATGTTAATCTGGAATAAAGCTGTTAGCAGAGTTACTGGCTATAGCGATACAGAGCTGTCTTCGAAGAAGCCGACAGATTTTTTTTTAGGGGAAGATGTTCAGCATATTTCCGAGTCTATTGAGAGAATGTGGAAAGAGGGTAGTTCGAAAGCAGAGGCTAATTTGGTCTTGAAGGATGGGAGGCAAGTTTCCTACGAGTTTACCGGTTCAATACTTAAGGATAGCAAGGGTAATATTATTGGCTTTTCTGGAATCGGCAGAGATCTCACCGAGCGCAAGCGGGTGGAAGAGATGTTACAGAAGAGCGAGTTGAAGTATCGCCAACTAATAGAGCAAGCTCCCGATACGATTTTTGTTGTGGATGGGGAAGGTAATCTGCTCCACGTGAATCTGGCGGGGCAGAAGATGCTTGGATATTCAGAAGACGAGTTGTGTAAGATGACCACTGTTGATACGTATCCGCTGGACGAAATGGCGGCTGCCCACCGTCGCGTGATGGAGATGCGTGCGATGCGTGCAGGGGAAATAATGCATTTTGAGCGCCAGATGCGACGAAAGAACGGAACGCTTTTCCCCGTTGAAATCAGCGTAGGAGCCCTCAAAGATGGCACCACTCATGGAATCATTCGGGATATCACAGACCGTAAGCAGGCGGAGGAGTCGTTGAGACAATTAACTCATCAGCATCAACTGATTCTCAATGCAGCAGGTGAAGGAATCGTCGGTCTGGACTTAGAGGGGAAAATCACTTTTGCTAATCCATTTGTAATAGGAACAACTGGCTATTCAGTTGATGAACTCATCGGACAGAACCTGCACAAGCTGGTCCACTACAAGAAACCGGATGGCACACCGTATCCTTATGAAGAATGTCCAAGCTATGAGACATTAAAGAATAGTATTCCCAATAATATAAGGGATGAAATCTTCTTCAAGAAGGATGGAACCAGTTTCCCGGTCAGGTATACCAGTACTCCGATTATCGAAGAAGGTATCATAAAAGGTGCTGTTGTCACGTTCCGAGACATTACCGAGCGCAAGAGGCTTGAGGAACAGTTTCTTCAGGCACAGAAGATGGAAGCTGTTGGCCATCTTGCTGGAGGTGTTGCCCACGATTTTAACAATATCCTTACCGCAATAATAGGGTATGGAAACCTCTTACAGATGAAGATAAAAGAGGATGATCCATTAAAGGCTTATGTTAATCAGATACTGCTGTCGTCTGAGAAGGCTGCAAATTTAACCAGCGGTCTTCTTGCGTTCAGCAGGAAGCAGATAATCAATCCAAAACCGGTTAATCTCAATGATATTGTAAAGAATGTAGAAAAACTTCTCTTAAGGCTTATAGGAGAAGATATTGAACTGAAGACCATACTTAATCCCCCCACACCCCCTTTTGGTAAAGGGGGGCAAGGGGGGATTGGGGATTTAGTAGTTATGGCAGACAGTGGTCAGATAGAGCAGGTATTGATGAACCTCGCTACAAATGCAAGAGATGCAATGCCAGAAGGGGGGACACTTACAATAAGCACAGAAATTGTGGAATTAGATAGAGAATATATAAGGACCAGTGGTTATGGAAAACCCGGGAAACATGCCCTTATCTCAGTTACAGACACAGGTAAAGGCATGGATGAAAAGACAAAAGAACTTATATTCGAGCCATTCTTTACCACCAAAGAACGTGAAAGAGGCACAGGGCTTGGGCTTGCAGTCGTCTATGGAATAGTAAAACAGCACAACGGCAATATTGACGTGTATAGTGAATTGGATAAGGGTACAACATTTAGGATATATCTCCCGATAATTGAAGCGGAGATTGAAGAAACAAAACCAAAAGTAATTACAACTCCAATAGGTGGAAAAGAGACGGTACTGATAGCAGAAGATAATATCGATGTGAGAAATTATACAAAAACTGTACTTGAAGATTTTGGCTATAAGGTGATAGAGGCGGTAAATGGAGAGGATGCAATAAATAAATTCATGGAGAATAAAGATATAATTGAGTTTCTTGTGCTCGATGTAATAATGCCGAAGAAGAACGGCAAAGAAGTTTATGATGCAATAAAGAAGGTAAGGCCTGATATCAAAGCACTTTTTATGAGCGGTTATGCTGAAGATATCATCCACGGGAAAGGAATCCTTGAAGAAGGATTAAACTTTGTCTTAAAACCTATCTCTCCACAGGAGCTTTTGAAATTAATAAGAGAGATACTGGAGACGTAAAAACAACTGCAGATATCAGTAGAATTTGTCCAAAAATGTTGCTAAACTTATTCAATGCAAGAATATAGAACTGAAAAAGATTCACTCGGAGAGGTTAAAGTTCCAAAGGATGCCTACTGGGGAGCGCAGACCCAAAGGGCTATCGGGAATTTTCCTATCAGCGGGATAACATTTCCAGAAGTCTTTATCCGCTCGCTTGGATACATAAAACTCTCTTGCGCAAAGGTTAATCTTGAACTTGGAATCCTCGACAAGAAGCGCGCAAGTGCCATAATTCAAGCCTGTCATGAAGTTATAAAAGGAAAGTTTGATGACCAGTTCCCGCTGGACATTTTCCAGACAGGTTCAGGAACATCTACAAATATGAATGTAAATGAAGTAATCGCGACAAGGGCAAATGAAATAGTAACAGGTAAAAAGAACACCAAATCTCCTGTACATCCCAATGATCATGTGAATATGGGGCAATCATCAAATGATGTAATACCAACTGCAATTCATGTGGCTGCATGCATTCAGGTAAAAGAAGTTCTCCTGCCAGCCCTTTTGTTACTTCACAGAACCATAGAGACTAAATCCAGAAATTATAAAAGTGTAGTGAAAACCGGAAGAACCCATCTCATGGATGCAATGCCGATAACACTACAACAGGAGATGTCAGGATGGGCGGCTCAAATAAAGCATTCAATTGAGAGAATGAGAGACACATTGCCAAGACTTTCAGAACTCGCAATAGGTGGTACAGCAGTTGGTACGGGTATTAATACACATCCCAAGTTTGGTAAAAAAGTTTCGGAGACCTTATCAAAACTCACAGGGATACAATTTAAAGAAGCTCAAAATCACTTTGAAGCCCAATCATCACAGGATGCAATTGCTGAACTTTCAGGTCAGCTCAAAACATTAGCAACAAGCCTTATGAAAATATCAAATGATATGAGATGGATGAATAGTGGACCAATAACCGGGTTATCTGAGATAAGACTTCCTTCACTTCAGCCAGGTTCATCGATAATGCCTGGAAAGGTAAACCCGGTAATTTTAGAAGCAGTGAGGATGGTGTGCGCACAGGTTATGGGGAATGACACCGTTATATCAAT
>JAGVMY010000124.1 GCA_020053565.1 Thermodesulfovibrionales bacterium | reverse complement strand
CTTAAATGCAGAAACCTTTCCTGTTGAATCAATATGAGGTCCCCTGCAGAGGTCTATAAATCCACCCTCTTCATAGAGAGATACCTCTTCATCCTCTATTTCTTTGAGAAGCTCAACCTTATAATTTTCACCCACACTTTTAAAGAGATCAATTGCTTCTTCCTTTGGAACTATCTTGCGCACAAATACATTATTCTTTTTTATAATATCAGACATTTTCTTTTCTATTGCAGCGAGATCCTCAGGTGTGAAGGTCCTCTCTATATCGAAATCATAATAAAAACCATCGTCTGTGGCAGGACCTATTGCAAGCTTTGCATCAGGAAAAAGCTCCTTTACCGCATGGGCCATTATATGAGAAGTGCTATGCCTGTAAATCTCCCTTTCTTCCTTAGAATTAAAATTGATAACCTTAATTCAAAACCTCCTGCTATAGTGAATTGTCAGTAGTTCTTCTCTTTAGAGATGACCACTATCATACATAATCTTATTCCCCAATTTCAATAATATTGACCTGCACAGATACCTATCATTACTTCATAAAATATCTCATGCCCTCACCTGCCCTTTTATGTGAGGGTGAGAGACGTAATGCTTTTTCGAAGCTATTTCTCGCCCTTGCCACGAAACCCAGATCGAGGTATACATATCCTAATTCAGCTAAATAGTCGGCATTAATCGGGTCAATCTTGAGTGCCTTCTGGAGTGCTCTTCCTGCATCCTTGTATCTTTTTAGTTTTCCGAGAGATAATCCATAGTAATAGTGGTATTTTGCTATTGAACTGTCAAGATAAACTGCCTGGCCAAAAAGCTCTGATGCCTGAGTAAAGTTTTTATTCCTGAACTTACTTATTGCTTCCTCAAATCGTATCACTGCAAGCTCAATATTAGAAGTTTTCTGCACTGTTTTATAGGAAAGCTGACTGTCATATTGTTTTTTCTTTTCAGGGTCTGAGAGTATTGCATACGCTTCAGTGATAAAGTAAAAGATTGTGTTCAATTTATGCTTAAGATGCTCAGAGTCAAGGTAAGAATACCTGTCAGGATGGAACTCCTTAACTGCATTATGGTATGCCTTCTTAATCTCATTAAATGGTGCAGATTCTCTGAGACCAAGTATTTTATAATAACCAGCATTTTAAAATGTAGTGTAGGTAGTTTCTATTTTATTTATGATTTCCTGTGGTATTCCTCTCTTCGACTTTTTGATGATATCCTCAGCAGATATTTCTTCTGGATTATCACTGGTATGCTTCAATTCACTCTTTGAGTCTTTACTATCAATTATCCGTGTGCTTAAAAGTGCATAAAGGATTTTACGTGTTTCAATTTCGCTATGATGGGATAACAGGAGAATATCCTTTATTGATGTTTTCCCGTCTATGTAAGAAACAACCTCCCTGCCTACATCATCCAGTGTTATGGACTGAAAAAGGTTTAAGGGATCTGATGAAAAGCACATGAGAGAATTATCAGACAGTTGTAAAAGGTTCTCAAGTTTTCTCAATTTATGAAGTTCACTAATCCTGTTAATCCCTTTATATATAAGATTTACTGGAGAGAGTTTCAGTGTTATTACTTTATCGGAAATCGGACATTCTTTAAATTCAAAACTTCCGTTTTCCATCCCGAAAAGGCTCATGATTATCTCCTCAGACTGGCGCCTCATTGCCCAGACAAGTTCCGCTGGTTTTAAATATCCAAGCTCAACAAACAAAGTGACGTGCTTCTTTTCGGTATTTTTTGAAACATCTTTGAAATGCACATATTGCTTGGAATTGATTTTTCCTTCTCTGAGAAGGATTTCTCCAATGCCGTCATCACTCTGATTCGATTCAGAAAATATCACCTCTCCATCCCTGATATAAACCTTCTTAAGAAGAGGATCATTTCTTAATTCGAGTATGCCTGTCATCTTCCTTCTCTGGAGTCCGATAAAGACATCTGCAAGAATGTAGTCCCTGAGAAGGCCATGAAATATACCAATCTTTTCTATCCCAATTTTAATACCTTTGCCTGACCTCTTTAACCAAACTATTTCTCCCTCTGTGTGGATAGCAGGTTCAGATAGAGCAAGGTCTAAAACCGCGCCTTCAGTAACAGGGAGAGAACTTTCAACGATAATCCCCACGCCACTGCCAGAATAATCAACTAATTCAGCTCTGAATGTCCTTTTGTCAAATACGAGGTCAAACTGAGAGCGTCTTTTATACCTTCTAAAATGTCTTCTTTGTCTTTTATCCACTTGAATATTATAATATAATATAACTATGTCTTTACTTGAGATAAAAAAATTTCCGGAAAAAATCCTTAAAGAAAAAACATCCCCTATAGAGGATATAGACGATCACATTCAACGACTTATAGACAATATGATAGAGACGATGTATGCAGCAAGAGGCGTGGGTCTCTCTGCAAACCAGGTAGGCGTTTCAAAGAGGTTGTGCGTCATAGACGTAAGTGCAGTGGAGGGAGAGAACAAACCCCTTGTAGTCCTTATAAATCCGACAATTATCGAAAAAGAAGGTGCTGAAAAAGCTGAAGAAGGATGTCTGAGCCTCCCCGGGTATACAACGATGTTAAATAGGGCAGAAAGGGTCTCTGTTCAAGGGTTAGACAGGAATGGTAATCTTATAGTTATTGAAGGCACAGGCATGCTTTCAAGAGCCTTACAACATGAAATAGACCACCTCGATGGTCTCCTCATTCTTGACAGGATAAGCCCTATTAAAAGAGAGTTTTTTAAAAGACGATTTAACAAGTCCAGGAAGTCAACAGCGAACAAGAAATGACAAACGTGCTTTTTGCATAAATGCGCATACTATTTTTTGGTACCCCTGCATTTGCTGTCCCCTCACTCAATGCACTTCTTCAATCAGGTGAAGAGGTGATTGCAGTAGTGACCCAGACGGACAAAAGAAAAGGGAGAGGTCACGTGCTTTCACCCTCACCTGTTAAAGAATTCGTTCTCAATAAAGAAATAAAAGTGTTACAGCCTTCAAAAATAAAAGACCCTCTTTTTCTTGCTGAAATTTCAGATTTAAAACCCGATGTAATTGTTGTTGTTGCATATGGAAAGATATTACCTCCACAGATACTCAATGTTGCTTCATATGGCTGTATTAATGTACATGCCTCTCTTCTTCCTCTTTACAGGGGAGCTGCCCCTATACAGTGGGCAATAATTAACGGTGAAAAAAAGACAGGCATCACGACGATGCTCATGGATGAAGGACTCGACACAGGTGATATTTTATTGCAGGAAGAGACAGAAATAACTGATGATGATAATGCAGAGACCTTGAGCAAAAGGCTTTCAGAGACAGGTGCATCTTTACTGGTTAAAACCATAAAGGGCATAAAAGATGGGTCTATTAACCCCATCCCTCAGTCAGGAACTCCGAGTTACGCCCCTACCCTTAAAAAAGAAGATGGGATGGTTGACTGGTCAAAAACTGCAACAGAGATATATAACTTTATCCGGGGTATGTATCCATGGCCATGTGCCTATTGTTATCTTCACAAAGAAAGGATTAAAATTATCAAGGGAAATGTGCTCAAAGGAACAGGTATCCCCGGCAGGATTGAAAAGGCAGATAGTGGAGAATTCATTATCGGGACCAAGGAAGGATTACTCTCAATAATCGAACTTCAACCAGAGGGGAAGAGCGTGATGTCTGCAAAAGCTTTTCTCCAGGGAAGGAAAGTAAGAGAAGGGGGCTTTTTTGATAAGCTACAGATGGATTAGAGGACTTACTCTCAAAATTTTATATCCTCTTCTTATACTCACCGGTTCTTTCTCAAAAAACAGAAAAGAGTCGTACCAGAGGTTTATCATTAACCTGAATAATAAACTTGTAAAAAGGGAAAAATTCAGGACAAAAAACATTCTGCTTCTCTTGCCGCACTGCCTCCAGATAGATGAATGTAATAACAGGCTTACCCACAACATCTATAATTGTGAAAGATGTGGCAAATGCGAGATTAAAGACCTGATTGAGATAGCAGACAACAATCATCTTAACCTCTTTGTTGCAACAGGTGGCTCACTTGCAAAGAGGATTGTGCATGAAGTAAAACCAGAGGCGGTAGTTGCGGTCGCATGTGAGAACGATCTGAGCAGCGGAATCGTTGATACCTATCCACTTCCGGTATTGGGTATACCGAATGAACGACCATTCGGGCCATGTCTCAACACAAGAGTGGACTTAGAGAAGATCAAAGATGCAATAGTGTTTTTCAGTAACAATAATGAAAAATAACGATTTGGAAATACGTTGTACCCTGTGAAGCAGAGGAAATTTGAACAGATGAGCAAATTAATAAAGTTTCCTCTTTATACATTTGCATTCATACTGCTTGGCCTTATTTTCGGGTATCTCACTTTCAAGATTTTGAGCTTCAGCCGAACAGTCGAGGTGCCTTCCTTATACGGGAAAAGCCTTGTAGAATCAAATGAACTCCTTACAAAGAATGAGCTCTATCTTAAAATTGAAGGTGAAGATTACGATTCTACAGTCCTATCAGGACATATACTCAGACAAGATATACCTGCGGGGAATAAGGTTAAAGAAAAAAGAGGGATTAAAGTCATCCTCAGCAAAGGTCCAAAAGCTCAATCAATTCCGATGCTTGTGAACGAAACACTCCTGAATGCTGAAACAATACTGCTTCAAAACGGTTTGAAGATTGCCAAGATAATAAGGGTACACT
>JAGVMY010000122.1 GCA_020053565.1 Thermodesulfovibrionales bacterium | reverse complement strand
TTTCTCATCTTTTTTCTGAGCACTCTCATTCCTATGCCGAAAATCACCACTACCACCAATACCATAATCCCGCCGAGGAGACCGGAGAGAGAAGTGACAGTATCTACAGCAGGCCAGGAAGGTTTTTCCTCTTCCTTGCTTGTTGAGGGCAATGAATAATCAGGGAGTATAGCTGTCTTCTTTTGTATCTCTGTTAATATTCCTGAAATCGGATTTTGCCTTTCAGGTACCTCGGACTTCCCATAAATTTTCTCTATTGACCATTCAAGGCCGTCAGGATGGGTGGAGGCAAACCAAGAAAAAGCCCCTCCTGTAATAACAGCTAATATCCCCAAAGCTATGATCACTTTTTTCAATGACCCACCCGTTGAGAGCGCCTTCACCCCTTCAAGGTCGTCGACGATATCAGGTCTAAGAGACCTCACATAAATCACTATCCCCGCTGTGACGAATCCCTCGATCAGACCAATGGCAAGGTGGATCGGCTGCATGAGGAGAAGGAATGTACCGAACGGTAGTTCCGTTATCCCCGATGACTTGGTCTCGAGAACTACCGAAAGAGCGCCAAGTTGAAGGCCGATGACGACACTCAGCACCGAGGCAATGGTAATCGCCTTATTCGATGCATTCTTTTTTACGATAGCCTTATAAATGAGCGGATAAGCGATAAATGCAGGATAGATACCCATGTTCCAGATATTCGCTCCGAGAGCGAGCAACCCTCCATCGGCAAAAAACAGTGCCTGTATAACCAGAACAGAGGCAATAACAAGAAATGCCGCATACGGTCCGAGGAGTATCGTAAGGATCATACCGCCGCCGATATGGCCGCTTGAGCCTGTTACAGGTATCGTAAAATTGATCATCTGTCCTGCAAAGATGAAGGCCCCCAGAACACCCATAAGGGGAATCATCTTTTCGTCCATCTTCTCTCTCAATTTTTTTGCACAATAAATGAGTGTTCCGAGTGATCCTGCCCACATTGCTCCACCTACTGCCGGTGATAATAATGCATCTACCATGTGCATGATAGCCTCCTTAAAATCTCAGCGTAATTCCAGCGAGCAGCGTATAGTCTGCCTCTGCCTTGTTCAAGCCGGTCTTTACACCGAAGTCAATATCAAAATTTTCACTCACACTATAAATAACCCCACCCAGTAAAAACAACGGATGGACGTGTGAATTCCGGTCGGGGTTTGTTTCACCGCCGACATTGGCAACAATCCTTAAAGGTTTTGTCACTTTATATTCACCTGCTAAAGAATAATGCCAGATGTCCCTCAACTCTTTTCTGTTCTTGATATAACCGAGGTCAAGGTGGAGGGTTACCGGATCGAGTTCTTTCGTTGTAAGGAAATGGAGGCTGTATGCAGCTTTCCCGTCGCCAAGTCCTTTATCCTCTTCTCCGGTGGGAAGAATAATGCCGGGCTTTATAGCGAAACTGAGGCCGTCTTTCTCGTAGAATCTCCATTTCAATTCAAGGGTAATGTCAGAAAAGCCATCCTCCTTTAACGTCTCAGCACCCTCATCTATCCTTGTGAACAGATAGGGCACACTGGCAACAAGATCGATATTCTCCCTTATTCCCGCTGAAAGCGTTGCAGCAATCTGTGTTTTTGAATCACCGTTGTCATTTGCATATTCTCCATTCACCTCAAGCTGGAATTTGCCTTTGCCCTGCGTCCCTGTGTCATCTGTGATGAGCGGATGGGCTGCGTAGGAACTTGAAACGACGCACAGAGCAAAGAGCAGAGAGCAGAAAATAAAAAACATACCGTGAAAACATGATACGACAAACCTTGACTTGAGAACGCTGAACTTCATTTTTTTCCTTTCCCGCGGCATAAAAAAAGCCTCGAAAGCTTTTGGGACTGCTGTCCCTCTTTTAAGCCTTCGTGGCTTTGAAATTCTGAAACCAATATATCACAACACAATAAATTAAATCAATGAAATTATAATCGGGACGACCTTATAGAAATGTTTTAATAAACTATTAAAAACATGTAATATTTCACCCGCCCTCGGGCTTTCTGTGTATCTGAAATGATTTTCAATCAGAGACTTCAATCTCTGGATATCTTGTGCATCTTCTAAAACATGAGCTTCCACATACGAATTATCAAGCTTTTCCTTAAACCTATTATCTTCATCAAATATATAAATCACTCCACCGGTCATCCCTGCACCCACGTTGTAGCCCACTCCGCCGAGCACAACCACGGTCCCCCTTGTCATATACTCACACAGATGACGGCCTGTGCCTTCAATCACTGCTGTAGCTCCGCTGTTTCTTACTGCAAATCTCTCTCCAGCCCTTCCTGCACCATAGAATTCTCCACCTGTTGCACCATAAAGAACTGTGTTTCCCACGATCACATGTTTGTGGGTTTCCTTGATATCTGAAGGTCTTATAATAATTCTTCCACCAAACATACCTTTTCCTACATAATCATTTGCATCGCCTATTAATGTGAGGGTCAATCCCCTGTGATTGAATGCACCGAAGCTCTGGCCTGCTGTACCTCTTAAGATTAATCTTATTGTATCCGGAGGAAGTCCTTCGTCTTTGAATCTTAGAGATATATGATAGTTGAGTTTTATCGGAATGCTCCTGTGTATGTTTCTAATCTCATATTCCTTTTCAACAGGCTCTGCGTTTTCAATATAAGGTAATACGTCCTTCAGAAGTTTATCATTCATTGATAATACAGGATTATCATTCCTTTCTATTGTGCATCTCCTTGATTGTCCTGCAGGGTATCCATTAAAAAGCTTGTTGAGTTTAATCCTTCTTGCACCTTTGTTGCCTTCAGGCAAGACCTCGGTCAGTAGCTCTGTCCTGCCTATTATCTCGTCAAGGCTTCTGAAACCCATCTCTGATAGAATCTCTCTGACCTCTTGAGCAACAGCCCTGAAGTATGACATCACCCCCTCAACCTTTCCTCTAAATTTTTTCCTGAGTCTCTCGTCCTGTGTTGCAATTCCTGTAGGACAGGTGTTCAGATGACATTGTCGTGCCATTATACATCCTGTTGCAATCATTGTGGCAGTTCCGAATCCAAATTCTTCTGAACCAAGCAGGGCTGCAATGATAATATCCCTGCCAGTCCTGAGTCCACCATCAACCCTTACTCTTACCCTATGCCTCAATCCGTTTTCCATCAAAACTCTTTGAGTCTCTTCAAGCCCTATTTCCCAGTAGTTGCCTGCATTTTTAATTGAGCCAATGGGAGATGCACCTGTGCCACCCTCGCATCCGCTTATCTGGACAATGTCTCCATAAGCCTTTGCAACACCTGAAGCCACAGTGCCAACACCTGTTTCTGAGACCAGTTTCACGCAGATCTTTGCCTGAGGATTTGCCTCTTTGAGGTCATTTATCAATTGTGCAAGGTCTTCTATTGAATAAATATCATGATGTGGCGCCGGTGATATGAGAATACTATTCGGCCTACAGTGCCTGAGCATGGCAATATATTCTGTAACTTTATTTGCGGGAAGATGACCGCCTTCCCCTGGTTTTGCCCCCTGTGCAATCTTTATCTCCAGATCTGTAGCTGATGCCAGATACGCCGGAGTCACACCGAATCTTCCAGAGGCTATCTGCTTTATGGCACTGTTCTTTATGGTTCCGTACCGTACAGGATCTTCACCACCTTCACCACTATTACTTTTGATACCCAGCCTGTTACATGCCTCTGCAATGGTTTCATGTGCCTCAGGAGAAAGGGCGCCCACTGACATGGCTCCAGAAAAGAATCGCTTAAGGATATGCTCCTCTGATTCGACTTCCTCTAAAGTAATGGGTTTGCTTGTTTTATATCCAAGTAAATGTCTTATAAATACAGGACGCTTATTGGCTATTCTGGAGAACTCCTTATATGTTTTATAATCACCATCTCTGATGAATTTGTTTAAGGCCACTACAGAAGAAATAGACCACGCATGCCATTCCCCTTCTTTTCTGTGCCTTAAAATACCCCCAAAATCAAGGGATGGCTCTGTTGTGTCAAAACCCAGAACATGTCTCTTCAAGAGAGACTCTTCTATCTCAACTATGCCATCAGACTCGATACTCACAGGTGTCCCGCTAAAATATTCATCCACAAAATCCTTGTTGAGACACACCGTATCAAATAACTGAGCACCATAATATGAATTCAGAGTGGAAATCCCCATCCGTGCAATTACATTGAGAAGTCCGTCCTCTATGGCTTTTTTATAATTGAGGGCAGCTACTTCGTAAGGGACATTCAATGCTCCTTTATCACACATCTCCTTTATAGTCTGAAACACGAGATACGGATAAATTGCTGAGGCGCCATAACCTATAAGGGTGGCCATATGATGAACGTCTCTTGCCTCTCCTGTTTCCATAATTAAACTCACCCTGTTGGCAATACCTTCTCTCTGAAGTGCCTTAAAAGATGCCGATACTGCAAGAAGACTGGGTATTGCTCCTCTCTCTTTTGCAATATCAATGTCAGAAAGGAGTATAATCTCAGCACCATTTTTAACAGATGTGACAACTTTTTTCTGAAGTTCCCTGACAGCAATGGGAAGGAGTGAGTTTGAACTGACTTTAGGAAAGGTTATAGGTATCCTTTCTATTTTAAAAATCTTTTGTTCCTCAATCTCTTTAATATTACTTTCAAGGAGTAACGGTGAATCTATCTGAAGCCTTCGAGCATGCTCAGGTGTCTCCATCAAAAAGTTCCTCTTATATCCGATATTCATCTTCAGGGACGTGACCATTCTTTCCCTTATCGGGTCAATAGGTGGATTCGTTACCTGGGAAAACCTCTGCTTGAAATATCTAAAGAGGAGTTGGGGTTTCTCAGAAAGTGGAGGGAGTGGTGTATCATCACCCATCGAATACGTCATCTCCTTTGCTTTTTCTGCCATGACTTTAATCGAATTCTGGACATCTTCAGATGTGTAGCCGAAGGCAATTTGTCTTCTGGTTATTTCAGGATGCGGCCCGGAAATCGTCCCATCTCCCTTTTTCAATCTAAGGAGATAGCTATCTATCCATTCTTTATACGGTTTCTGTGCTGCAAGTTCTTTGAATATCTCATCCGTGTATCTTAGCTCTCCTCTCTTAAAATCTATAGAGACAGTCTCACCAGGACCCAATCTTCCTTTCTCTTTTATTATTTTCCCTTTAAGGTTCACCATGCCTATCTCTGAGCCTAAAATGAGAATCCCATCCTCAGTTAATAAATATCTCAATGGTCTGAGGCCATTTCTGTCAAGGTGTGCACCTATTGTATCGCCATTTGTGAAGACTATGGCAGCAGGACCATCCCATGGTTTCATAAGGAAGGATTGATATTCGAAAAAAACTTCCACGTTACTGCGATGCCCTTCAGTAGAAAAATCGCAGCATTCCCAGGCAGGAGGTACACACATATTAATGGCATGCTCCGGGGAAAAACCTGAAAGTATAAGGAGTTCAATTATTCTATCCAGAGATGCTGAATCACTCTCTTCAGGAGAGAGCAAAGGTTTCATTATTTCTTCATCAGAAGCGAATATTCCATGCTGTATATCTTTTTCGATTGAAGAAATCCAGTTTCTGTTCCCCTGAATTGTATTTATTTCTCCATTATGTGAAAGGACTCTGAAGGGCTGTGCCAGTGTCCAGTCAGGAGAGGTATTCGTCGAGAATCTCTGGTGAAAAATACAAAAAGAAGACTCGAAACTTTCAGCAGTAAGGTCAGGACAAAACCTGTCAAGTTGTGGTGCAACGAGCAAGCCCTTGTAAATAATAGTCTTTGAGGACAGAGAAGGGATATAAATGTTATTACTGTACTTCTTTTCGATACTCCTTCTCGCAAGATAAAGCTGTAGTTCTCGTTTCTCCTGTTGAATCTCTTCTGTGTCTATTAATAGCTGTTTTATTTGCGGTTTTGTTAAGAGGGCTGATTCTCCAAGGGCATTATCATTGACAGGGACATCTCTCCAGCCTATTGTCTTTAACCCGTATTTCTTTATGACAGATTCGATTTCTGATTCAAGACTTTTGTAGAGGAAAAATACACCTACAGCAAGAGTATCTCTATTTAAAAGTTTATATCCTAATTTCTCTATCTCTTTAATAAAGAACGTTC
>JAGVMY010000161.1 GCA_020053565.1 Thermodesulfovibrionales bacterium | reverse complement strand
CAATAATAAACCCATATGAAAATATGTATATAAATCAATATGTTAGACTTAAAAGCCCTGAACATACTCTATTCGGGATCGGGAGAGTGGAAAGCGGCAAAATAAGAGTAGAGAGATTGTTAAACTAATTCCTTAGGTTTATCGTGAATCCCATGATATTAAATTAAAAAAAATACTTGACAATATGGTTTTTTTCTGATATTTATAATGATATGTTTTTAGGTAAAAAGGGTACGGTCGGTTTAGACATAGGCTCAAGTTATGTTAAAATTGTGCAACTTAAAGATATAAAAAATGGTTATGAGCTTGAACTATTTGATGTGTTCCCTCTTCCCCCGGAACTTATTGTTGATGGCTCAATAATAGACTCTTTCCGTCTCATAGACTCTCTCAAAGAACTACTCAGAAAGTCGAAGATAAAGACAAAGGACTCTGTTGTTGGTATCGCTGGACACTCTTCAGTAATAATCAAACGAATCTCTTTACCTGAGATGTCCGAGGAAGAGCTCTCAGAATCCATAAAGTTCGAGGCAGAACAGTATGTACCATTTGATATTGAAGAAGTCAATCTTGACTTCCAAATCCTTGGACCCAAGGGCGAACCGGGCCAGATGGATGTGATACTCGTTGCAGTAAAGAAAGACATAATAAATGAGTACGTTTCGGTTGTAAAAGAGGCAGGATTTAACCCGATAATTGTTGATGTTAACTCGTTTGCACTTGAGAATATGTATGAAATTAATTATGAAATTGAGCCGGATAAAAATGTGGCTATTATCAATATTGGTGCAAGTACAATCAATATGAATATTCTCAAGGGAGGTATTTCTGTCTTTACCAGAGATAGTGCAATTGGCAGTAATCTTCACACAGAGGCACTTCAGAGGGAGTTCAATCTGACCTACGAAAACGCTGAAAGGCTTAAGAAGGGTGAGCCAGTTGAAAATGTATCCTCAGACGATGCCTTTTCTGTGATTGAATTAGCATCAGATGAAATAATCGGCGAGGTGAACCGTTCATTCGAGTACTTCAGAAATTCAGCGGTCTATGAAGATATCAATGAGGTGGTGCTCAGTGGCGGGTGTGCACTTATTAAAAACTTTCTGAAACCCTTTGCAGAAAGAATAGGGGTTGAAACCAAGGTTATAGAGCCCTTTAGAAATATTAAAATACCTAAAAAATTTGATGTGACCTACATAGAAGAAATAGCGCCCATGGCGGCTGTTGCCGTAGGTTTAGCTATCAGGAGGCCTGGCGACAGATGATTAAAGTTAATCTTCTCCCTGTAAAGAGAAGGAAAAAACCTAAACCAATACCTGCGTTCGTGGTTACAATGATAGTAGTAACCATTTCTGTGGGTATCATAATGGCTTATCTCGTCTTCTTTTTTAATTCCAGACTGGAAGCAAAAAAAGTGCAGTATAAAGACAATGAGAAGAAGATAGCAGAGATTAAAGAAAAGATAAAAGCAGTTGAAAATTTCGAGCAGGTTAATAAACTCTTTCAGCAGAGAACCAGCATTATCGAGCAACTCAGGAAAAACCAGAGTATCCCGGTAAAACTCCTTGATGAGATAAGCAAACTCCTTCCTAACGGCGTCTGGCTTCAGACAATGACCATGTCAGGAGAAAACATAACTATAGACGGGTATGCTTTTGCAAACTCTGATGTTGTGTCATATGTAGATAACCTTAAGAATTCAAAGATATTCACAGAAATTTACTTACAGGAATCCAAGAGCTCAACCATCGAAAAAATACCGGTATATATGTTTAAATTAACATTTAAGATGAAGGTCTGATATGGCTATAAAAATTGAGTTAAAGAGCTTACCACCGGTTGTAAAAACAATACTGTCTCTTCTCCCTGCAGTAGTCATCATAGTTGTTGTGTTAGTCCTCATAATCTTACCTAAAAATAAAGAGATAAAAGCCTTCGAAAATAAAATATCAGTTCAGGAAAATGATATAGCAAAAAGTCAGGCAAAGGCGGAAAAACTCACTGAACTTAATGTAGAAAACGAAAGACTCAGAAAAAGGCTTAACGAGTTAAAAGAGCAGCTCCCTGAAGAAAAGGAGGTCTCCGGTTTGTTAAAACAGGTTTCGGACCTTGGTATCAGGTCAGGACTCCATATTGTACTCTGGAAACCTGAACAGAAAAAGACCCATGCAAGCGGTATAGTCTATGAGATACCTGTTAAGGTCGAACTGGTAGGAAGCCACCATAGCCTGGGTTATTTCTTCAGCAGCCTGACAAAGCTTAATAGAATAGTAAACATTTCTGATATAAAACTCGGTGACCCAAAACCTGAAAGAGAACATGCCATTCTTAAGATCATATTTACTGCAACAACATTTTCAGCACTTCCGGAAGAGGAAATAGCTAAAACACCGGAAAAAGACCCAGTGAAGGGAAAATGAAGAGAATAACCTGCTCCTTAATTATGCTTTTTTTGTTGATACCTTTCGTGGGATGCGAAAATAAGCAGCCTCCTGCGAAAAAGCCAGTGGCTGAAAAGGTTGTACCTGCTCCAGAGACAAAGAAGGATATAAAGCAGCCTGAAGAGACTGCAAAGGTTGAGCAGGAAGTATATGCATATGACGCAAAAGGAAGAAGGGATCCTTTTCTGACCCTTGTCAAAATAGCGCAACAAAAGCCCGAAAGGAAAAAGGGGGCAACCCCTGTTGAGAGCTATGGCTTAGATGTAATTCGCCTGTTAGCAATTGCATGGGATAAAGAGAAATTTTATGCCCTTATAATGCTGCCTGATAAAAAGTCTTATACAATTAAAGAAGGGATGGCATTAGGACTGTATGGTGGAAAAGTGGAAAAGATAACAAAGGACACAGTAGTAATCAGGGAATATATTAAGGATTATAGGGGTAATTTGAAATCAAAGGACACAATATTGAAACTCCGTGAGGGGGAGGGAGAATGAGTCAGAAAGCAAAAAGCAAAAAGCAAAAAGCAAAAATGAGAGAACAGAAAACTAAATTGTTTTATTTATTTTCTGTATCTCTCATAGCCATTTTATTCATAGGAATAGGATGTGCAACAACTGCTGTCGAACAGCCTTCACAACTTGAAAAGCCAAATGTCATAAATAGCATAGACCTTCAGGATTATGCTGTTATAGTGACAGCTGACAGACCATTTACCTATACTATTTACAGGTCAAGCGATCCTTACAGGATGTTTATTGAGCTTCTTGATGTGAACATTGGTGCATTTAATAGCAAGATTGCTTCGAATAAAGCAGGCATAACTGAGATAATTCCCTCCCAGGTTGAGTCACCCGCTTTTATGGCAAAACTCGAGATGCTGCTCCAGACGCCATCAGAGGTTGAATCAGAATATAAAAACAATGTCCTGATTATCAAGATAAAAAAGGAAGAATTAACTGAAAAGAAAGAATTACCAGCAGAAGAATCACCAGACCCTGAGCCTGCTGCATTAGAACAAAAACCACCTCTCCCTGCGAGCAATGGGCCAAAAGCTACAGAGATATCCAGTATCTCATTTGAAAAATCCGAAGATATCCTGAAGGTTGTCATTAAAGGGAACGGCTCAATAGCACCCAATGTATTTCCTTTAGATAATCGCATCGTGATAGATGTTCCTGATGTGGTAATGAGTGCACAAATTCCTACTACAGTAATATCGCCATTGAAGGGGATACGGTCAGGGAAACATATGGATAAAATCAGGCTCGTTCTTGACCTTAAAGAAAAGACAAATTTTGATGTTGCGGCAATCGGGGACTCTATCGTAATAGCCTTACAGAGGACAGAAAAAGAGCCACCTGCGCCTGCTCCTGCAATGCCACCAATAGCTCAAAAGCCCGAGGAAAAGAAACAGGTTGCAGAGGCAAAAGAGCCTGAGGCTCTTGGAGAAGGCAAATATACAGGCAAGAAGATATCACTCGATTTCCAGGATGCTGATATCACCCCGATATTCAGGTTGCTTTCTGACATAAGCGGTTACAACATCGTTGTAAACCCTGAAGTGAAGGGAAAAATAACAATGAAGCTCATTAACGTTCCCTGGGACCAGGCACTGGATATAATGCTCAAAACCTTTAGCCTTGGGAAGACTATTGAGGGAAATATTTTAAGAGTTGCGCCTTATACAGTCCTTGCTAAAGAAAGTGAAGAGGCAGCCAAGGCAAAGGAAGCAGAGGCTAAAGCAGAACCATTAGAGACAAAGATATTCCCCATAAGCTATGCTGATGTTTCAGTTGTTGATAAAGCTATCAAAGATTCAAAAATACTCACGCCGAGGGGGAGCATCAGTGTTGACAAACGGACAAGCTCAATGGTCATTAAGGATATAGAAGGAGTTTTCCCGCAGATTGAAAATATCCTTGCAACCCTCGACAAGCCAACACCTCAGGTAATGATAGAGGCAAGAATTGTTGAGATAGATACCAATAGTGAAAGGGAGTTGGGGATACAATGGGGTTTAAACTATAAGGCACCCAATACCCTTTCTGCTCTTGGAGGGTCTTCAGGACTGGGAAGAGGCACATTTACAGGTGATAACTTTCTTGTTGACTTTCCCGCAGGTATAGCTCCTAATGTCGGCTCTGGAATTAACTTTGGCATCTTGAACGCTAACCGTACATTAGGGCTTGACTTACAGCTTTCTGCAGTTGAAAAGACAGGTAATGGCAAGGTTATTTCTAATCCAAGGATAATGACAGTAGATAATGGACAGGCAAAAATCTTACAAGGTAAAAGTGTACCTATTAAAAAACTTACTACAGAAGGGACTATTTCCACAGAGTATAAAGATGTAACCATAGAATTAAATGTCACACCCCATATAGCACCTGACAATACTATTGTGATGGCAATCGAGATTAAAAAGGAGGATATTGACCCTACACGCCCGTCAGTAGAAGGTGCGCCAGCAACAGATAAAAAAGAGGCAAAAACCAATGTCATCATCATGAATGGAGAGACTGTTGTTATTGGCGGGATGTATAAGATAAACACCTCTGACTCGGAATCAGGAGTCCCGGGGTTAATGAAGATTCCAATCCTTGGCTGGCTGTTTAAGACTGAAAAAACATCAGTGACGACAACCGAGCTTCTCGTGTTCATCACACCAAGGATTGTGCAGAAACCATAAGGATATATATTTAAGATGGAAGATACAGGATGCACGATGCAGGATACAGATAATCATGCATCATGGATCATGCATCATGAATGAGGAGGCGAGATGAAAAAAAGGTATCAATTACTGTTTACTATTTACTGTCTACTGTCTGCGTTCCTTTTATTGGGGTGTGGAGGAGCAGGCCCGGGCTCACCAGGAAGTTATGGATGCGAAGATGTAGGCCT
>JAGVMY010000140.1 GCA_020053565.1 Thermodesulfovibrionales bacterium | reverse complement strand
TGACAATTGTGCTTTACCTCTATCTCTTTAATTAAGAATTGGAAAGTCTGTTTTTAAGTGAACCTTGTCACATAAACTTTAAAATGTTATCATAAAAAACCTGTTTAATGCAATGATGAACCCTGATAGAAAGCTCAACCAAGGATGAGACTTTTTCAAACAGGGTGAAGGAGGAGGAGGAAAATGGCAAGCTGTGCGGTATGTGGAAAAAAAATGACAGTCGGAAATAATGTCAGCCATGCAAATAATAGGACAAAGAGGCAGATAATGCCGAATTTGCAAAGGACGCGTGTCATTACCAAGAGCGGTACAAAAAGGCTCTATGTATGCACAAGATGTCTCCGCTCCGGTATGGTAAAAAAGGCTGTTTAGTGAAGAGGGCTGATTCCTTAATCCTCCCTCTCGTCAAAGAACTCGGGGTTGAAGATGGTGTAAGACTTGCTGAGATGAAAAAAAACTGGGATGATTTATTTAATGAGCCACTTGTCTCCCATATGTCACCATTTATGTTATCCGGAGGCGAAGTCATTCTCAATGTTGATTCTCCCGTCTGGCTCCAGGAGCTGAATTTTTTAAAAGAGGATATAATAAAAAAGCTACGTCACTATGGTGTGAGGTCTGTACGATTCAGGCTCGGGAGAGTCTCAACAGGAATAAAGTCAGGAATCAGGAGTCAGTCTACAACACGTAGGGAGTTAAAAGACAAATCTCTCACAGCGAAAGAACTCTCTTATATTGAAGAGACAGTATCACAAATAAATGATGACGCACTAAGGGAAACTGCAAGGAAGGCAATACAAAAGGCACTTATTTCAGGACGAATAAGACAATAAATACTAAAGTTCAAACATAGAAGCTAATAAGCAAAGTGGGCTTGAGCGGCTTCGGAACTATTTTATGCTGACTCTGCCTGTTTCTCGAATATAAGCAGGGGTCTTTCGTTTTTGGTTATGGTCTCTTCGTTTATTAAGCACTCTTTGATACCTTTCTGTGAAGGTATCTCATACATCACATCGAGCATTCTCTCTTCAAGTATAGCCCTCAGTCCCCGTGCACCAATTTTTCTCTGCGTGGCTTTCTTTGCTATTGCTGAGAGTGCACCTTCAGTAAATCTGAGCCTCACATTGTCAAACGAGAAAAGCCTCTGATATTGTTTTATAAGAGCATTCTTAGGTTCCGTCAGTATTTTTATTAATGCTGGCTCATCAAGTTCATCAAGGGTTGCAACAACAGGCAACCTCCCCACAAATTCAGGTATGAGCCCATATTTTATGAGATCTCCAGGTTCAATAAGGCTGAGTATCTCTCCTATCCTCCGCTCTTTTCTTATAAGAACATCTGAACCAAATCCAACCATCTTTTGTCCTGTCCTCTGTTCTATGATACTATCAAGGCCTATAAAGGCACCACCGCATATGAAAAGGATATCTGTTGTATCAATCTGAATAAAATCCTGTTGCGGATGTTTCCTTCCACCCTGCGGCGGGATACTCGCCACCGTCCCTTCGATTATCTTGAGAAGTGCCTGCTGTACCCCTTCGCCCGATACATCCCTTGTGATCGACGGGTTTTCTGATTTCCTGCTAATCTTGTCAATTTCATCAATATAGATTATGCCTCTCTGTGCCTTCTCAACATCATATCCTGCTGCCTGAAGTAACTTCAGGATTATATTTTCAACATCCTCACCCACATAGCCTGCCTCTGTAAGAGTTGTCGCATCAGCTATGGCAAATGGTACGTCAAGTATCTTTGCCAATGTCTGCGCAAAAAGTGTTTTGCCAGTGCCTGTAGGACCAATCAAAAGTATATTACTTTTCTGCAATTCTATATCTGACTCAACCGGGCTATAGATCCTTTTATAATGGTTATAGACCGCGACCGAGAGTATCCTCTTTGCTCTCTCCTGTCCAATAACATAATCATTAAGGAAATGGTTAATCTCCATTGGTGATGGAAGCTTAGGGAGTGCAGAAACCTCTCCTTCTGCGTGAAATGCATCTACAATTATTTCGTCGCAGAGTGCAACACACTCGTTACATATATTTACTGCTGGTCCTGCAATAAGCTTTTTTACCTCATCATGTCCCTTACCGCAGAACGAGCATCTCGGTACACTCTCATCTTTCTTGGGCATTTAACCTCCATATAAAAATTAAAAATTTTAAAACTCTCAACTCTTAACTCCTAACCTGTTTTTGATACCGCGGATTACCTCATCAACTATTCCGTATTCTTTTGCCTCTTCTCCTGACATAAAGAAATCCCTGTCTGTATCTGCCTGTATTTTTTCAAGAGATTGATTGGTGTGGTCTGCGAGTATCTTGTTCAGTGTTTCCTTCATCTTGAGTATCTCGCGGGCGTGGATCTCGATATCTGTTGCCTGTCCGTGGAAACCACCCATGGGCTGATGTAACATAATCCTTGAATGGGGAAGCGCAAACCTTTTCCCTTTTGTCCCTGCTGAGAGCAAAAGGGCTCCCATGCTGGCTGCCTGTCCGATACAGTAAGTCGCAATGCTTGGCTTTACATACTGCATTGTGTCGTATATTGCAAGGCCAGAGGATACTATGCCACCTGGTGAGTTAATATACAGATGAATATCTTTTCCAGGATCTTCTGTCTGGAGAAACAGAAGCTGTGCAATGACTACGTTTGCCACTTGGTCGTCTATGACAGTGCCGATAAAGATAATCCTGTCTTTAAGGAGTCGTGAATAAATGTCATATGCCCTTTCTGTACGCCCTGTCTGCTCTATAACAATAGGAATGATACTCATCTACTCTCCTTTCTCAAAAACAGCTTTCGATAACATTAAATCAATCGCTTTATCCTCATAGATTAAATGTCTCAGGCCCTCCAGGGAGCCATCCTTTGTGATATAGAAGTTCATCAGCATTTCTGGTTTTACCGATAACCTTTGAGCTACCACATTGATTCGCTCCTTCACCTCATCGTCTGTCACAGTGACTCCCTCTTTCTGACCAATGGCATTGACGATTATTGATGCCTGTACATTTTTTAATGCTTTCTGTCTCATTTCAGCCTGCAGTTTTTCATCATCTTTCTTTTCTTCTTCAAACACGCTCTTCTCTTTTGTTGTGTCTTCAGACTTTCCATGGGAATTCATTTCCTTCATCAAAAGAGCTTCCAGCTCATTCTGCAAGAGTGTTTCAGGCACATCAAAGGTATTGGATTCAATAAGCTTACTCAGCATCTCTGCCTTCTGAATCTTTATTGCATGCCCTTTTTTTACGTCGTTTATGTTCTCTTTTATTTTTTCTTTCAAAACCGCCATGTTTTCAAAACCAAGATCTTTTGCAAATTCATCATCAATCTCCGGAAGGAGCTTTCGCTTCACCTCTTTTATCATCACCTTCATGCTCAGTGTCTTCCCTGCAATTTCTTTCACCCTGAACATCTTACTGAATGTCTTCGTGAACTCCACTACATCGCCCTTTTTCTTCCCTATCATTTTCTCTATGATGTCAAGAGGGAAAACCTCATTCCCCATCTTTAAAATCTCATCTTTTAGAGTAGGGTCTTTTTCTTCACCTACTATTTCACAGTCAATATAATCAAATGTGGCCAGATCATCCATCTCAATTTCTTTTTCAGCAACCTCGAATATGGCTTTTTCGTTCTGGAGTCTTTTGAGGGAATCTTCTACTTCAGCCTCACCGACAACTATAGGAATTTCCCTTACCTTTACCCCTTCGTAATGGAGGTTCTCAACCTTTGGCATCACCTCAACGGTGAGTGAGAGATTCAAAGGAGTATTTCTTTTGAAATCAAACTTCTCATCAAATACAGGTGTGGTGACAGGAGTGAGTTCAGCTTCTTTTAATGCCCGACTGTAGAATTCAGGGATAACCTTTTCGAGTGCTTCTGCCTCTACTTCTTTGCCGAAGCGTTTTTCTATGAGGTTCATAGGAGCCCTGCCAGGCCTGAAGCCCGGGATTTTGGTTTTCTGTCTTAATCTTTCAAGGGAATCTTTTATCTCATTTTCAATTGCATCTGAAGGTATCTCTATTCTGAGACGCTTTTTTGTCGAACTGATGTCTTCCACCGCATGAAGCAATTTTGCCTCCTTGAATGTTTTATCTAATGTAAAATAATAGCGGAACTTTGTCAATTTGAGGGGTTCAGTTTCTGTCCCGCCACATAATAAAAATTCCAATGACACCCCTGCTGAATCTTCTCGTCTCATTAATGAGGTGCATTCAACACTGCTTCTATACTTTACCTATTCAATTGTAATTTTGATACTTTTCTAATATAATCGAACTTATAGAGGAAAGAGGTATGTAACTATTGGGGAAGACAGTAACTGTTAGTTTCGAAGGAGAAAATGTAAGAATAGTTTATGCCACTTTAAAGAAAAAGGGCATTGTGGTTGATGACGCCCTTGTACTCAAGGATGAACAATTTGATGACTTTCTCGAGAAGGAAAAGACAAAAGAATTTATTGTTGTATACGATTTCAAGCACTTTTATCAGGATATCATCTCCATCCCACCTGTGAAAAACAGATATGTAAAGAACCTCGTAGAAGCAGAGATAAGAAAGAAGGCTTCAGATTTTAAGGAATTTTCTTTTATTCACTTCGTGTATGGTGAGAAGATTATCGAAAACAGAAGGATAAAAGAAATTTTTGTCTTTGCAGTAAGGAATGAAGATTTAAGGGATGTCATCAACAGATTTATTCACAGGGGTAAGGTTATCAAGGCAATTTACCCGAGTGTTCTCACGGTTGCAGGGTTGTTTAAATCCATAGAAGAGCCCTTCCTGTGTGTTTCAGAAATAGGTCAGAATAAAAACTTATTCCTCCTCAGGGATGGGAAAATACAGTTTGTGAGAACCGTCCACTCCCTTGCACATGGAATAAATGATCTTGATATTCAGAATATAAATATGACGGTCAATTATTGTAAGCAGGCGATGAGAACAACTCCTTCTTTTGTGATGCTCACTGGAAGTCTGTGCAGTTATGACAATGCAGCTGCCAATATATCAATACCCGTTGTTTGCCTCGCACCCCTTTTCTTTCGCTCACAAATGAGCAGTGCACTTCTTGATTTTATATTTCCTGTCTCAGCCTTTTTTATCACCAGAGATATGAATTTAGATTTATTAACAAGAGAGTATAAAAGTTTTTCTCAACTGACGCTATTGTTGAAGTATTCCACTTTTTTGTTTCTGTCCCTCTCTATTATAGGGATAGGTTACGGAGGTTTTATAGTAAAAAATATTGTGGAATCGAAGAATAAACTCAGCTCCATAAGGATGCACTCTCCAGATGGAGAGAACACGCTCTCTCTCTATGAGAATAAGAGAGCTGAACTATCTGGATATATGCCTTTTATCACATTGCTCAAGAATTCAACATCAATCCCTGACATTCAAAGGTTTCTATCCTTGCTTTCAGGACTTACAACAGATAATATCCGGATAGATTCGATATCACTATCGGTTGGTGAGGGGAGTTTGAAGGGAGAACTAAAAGGTCTGGTAAAGTCAGAAAGCTATGCAAATATGCAGATGTATTATCAGAAACTTATCAACTCAATTTCAGGAATAAACGGTTTCAGTATCAAGGGTCACAGTCTTGAGCTTAAAGATAAAACATTTCATATAGAGATTGAATATCGATGATATACACCAGACTGAAGAAGACCGTTACCTATCACCTGATTGCAGGGATAGCACTGAGTGCAGTCATTATTACTCTTATTTTACTCAGTAAGTATGAAAACAGTCTTTTAGATGCTATAGGTAGGTTTGAGCTTATAAGAGTACATGCATTTCAGATGAAACAAGCGGCAGCAGATATGGACTCATTAATGAAAAAGGTATCTGCTATGTTGCCACCTGATTATAATTCCAAGAATCATAGAGAGCTTTTGTTATTAGCTCTTGATGATATAAAGACGACGTTCAAGGGGAGTGAGATAATAGTGACAAGACTTGATGAAAAGACAGGTGAACTCTTCCTCCCCGTGACTATTAAATTTCATTTTGACAACTATTCAATGCTGGTAAGCAGGATAGGATATCTCCAGTCTATGAAATTTCCACAGTTTACAATAAAAAATATTTTGATTGAAAGAACTGAAGATAAACAAATTGGTGCTATACTATTATGTAAAATTGAGGGCTTGTTGAAGATGCCTGCTGAAAGTCTGAAGGACGGTAAAAAATAATGGGCAGAAGTATGAAGATACAAATAGCACTCCCGTTTCTATTCATTATGACGAGCCTTTTACTCCCAAAACTGATTAATTTTCAACTTGCACTTACTCCAAATGAGATGCGTCTGCTGAAGTTTGTTCCTGAAAAAATAGATATCTATGAAAGACAACCGTTGACGCTCAGTGGAGACTTAAAAAGTCCAGTGGAGATAGTAAAGGCACCTGCAAAAGGGTTCCCTTCTATTCCTCTTTCTGCAGTCGCACCTCAGACACCAGCAGAGGCTAAACCCCACCTTGAACCAGCTTTAAAGGTCTCGATGATAGTCCTCAGTGAGGGCCGGAGGATGGCCATTGTGAATGGACTGGTTATTAAGGAAGGAGATAGTGTTTCCGGGATGAGGGTAACAAAGATAGAGAAGAACAGGATATTGCTGAAGGAGGTCAAACCCTCTCCTGATGATAAACCGGCAGAAACAAGATGGATATACCTGGAGGAGAAGAAATGATTATAAAAGACAGGAAACTCTGTGCTCTGAGCGCTTTGCTCTATGCACTTTTTCTACTTTCTGCGTGTGCCACAACAGAACCGGCAAAGGAGCTAAGTTCTGAGGAAAAACAGATACCGCAAACTAAGAGCCCTGAACTCCGAACTAAAGACCCCGGATCACCGCCTCCTGATTTTATACCTGTTTCAGAAGAGCTTTCGCCGTTAAAAACCAGGTTTGTTTCTGTCTCAGCAAGGGCCACCCCACTCAGGGATGTCCTTCATGTCATAGCCGAATCCACGGGATTAAACCTTGTAATGGAAAAGGGAGTAGAACCTGAGTTGCCTGTGACTCTCACATTAAAGAATGTGAGTGCAGAGGACGCCTTGAATACAATCTTTACGTCCGTGGACTACTTCTATTCCGTAAAGGACAACATCCTCACTGTAAAAGTGATGGACACAAAGATATTCGAATTCGGCTATCCATCTGTCATTCAAGATTATACTGTTGATGTAGGAGGCGACATATTAGGTGGCGCCGTAGCAGGTGCTGCGGGCGCTACTACAGGAATCAAAGGTAGTGTGACACAAAAGGTAGAGAGCGATAAAACCTCTTTTAGATTATGGGATTCGATAGAAAAGACGATAGCAAGCCTCCTGGGCACTGCAGGTGGTGCTCAGCGAACACCACAGGAGGCGGCTCCAGGGAGGGCTCAACCACAACCCGGTTTCAGTGTTAACAGGATGGCAGGGACAATAATCGTTACAGCCACAAAAAAGGACCTGGAAAAGGTGGAGAATTATCTCGCACGACTCAGTAAGGTGCTTAACAGGCAGGTTATTATTGAGGCCCGTGTTGTAGAAGTACAACTATCAAAAAGTCTTAGATATGGTATTGACTGGTCAGCATTGGATATAAACAGTCTCGGCCAGGTTACGGTTAAAACCGATAAGTTTACGAGTGTCGTAGGCGAGACTTTACCCAGTTTTCAGATTGGTGTAGCAAGATGGGACTTTACAGGCCTGTTGAAGGCACTCCAGACAATGGGAGAAGTGAGAGTACTTTCGAATCCGAAGGTAAATATAATGAATGGCCAGACAGCTCTGCTCTGTGTAGGGAGGAATGTAACCTTCGTATCGAGGGTGGAGACAACCACTACAGCCGCAGCTACGGGTGTGGTGCCTACCACTACCTTCA